>JAZLIS010000122.1:0-12864 GCA_045617505.1 Bacteroidales bacterium
CTTGATGGTGAATTTGATGCGTTGTATTCATCCCTGTTCACACAGTCCGAAGGGTATATTAAAGTTGTTGAAGCACTCAGCAGCAAGAAAAAAGGACTTACAAGAGGGGAACTTCTTGAGGCTGTCAAGGCAAACAGCAACGGACATTTCTCAACCATAATGAAGAATCTCGTTGACTGCGAATTCGTACGCTGTTATAAAGGATACGGGAAGACATCAAAAATGAGTTTGTATCAACTGATTGATCCATTTACCTTGTTTTATTTCAAATATATCAAGAAGTATGGAACTTCAGACAAACCTTTCTGGCAATATCAGACAGATACGCGGGCTCACGATACTTGGGCAGGCCTTGCATTTGAACAACTTTGCCTTAATCACCATCTCCAGATAGAAAAAGGGCTGGGGATTTCCGGGATTACAACCAAAGTGCTCTCATGGACAGGTGGTACTGACGAAAAAGCTCAGATTGATCTTCTCATCAAACGTAAAGATGGAATTCTCAATGTTTGTGAAATGAAATATTATGATGGAGATTACGTTGTAGGAAAGAAGGAGAAAGACGAGATTGAAAGACGTGTCAGGATTTTTAAAGAGGCCAATAATCCCAAGGAAGCCATACATCCTGTTCTGGTGACAACATACGGACTTCACGGCAATGAGTACAGCAATATTTTCCAACGTACAATTACCCTGAAAGACTTGTTCCAACAACTATAATGCAGACTTTAGGGCCAAATGTGGTGAAAAAATATACGATTTGGCCCCGAAGTCTGCATTTTCCCGAGATTACTCCTTCTCCACCTTGAACTCATACGGCGAAAACTCGCTGACCAAACCGCGGTCTTTTACCAATATGAAGGATGTCCTTTACGATGCGGGAGAAGTGGCTTTCACCACCGTAAGTATCTAACCTTGCGCAATACGCGAGTCACTCGCGTCTGTGCGAAAGTTTTTGTAAATTTGGCGGATTTTTGTATAATTTTACAATTTACATCAATTGCTATGCTCCAGTGTGACAACGTTACCAAATGTTTCGGAAACTTCAAGGCGCTTGACGGTGTTTCCGTGACAATACCCGAGGGGACCATTTTCGGTCTTCTGGGGCCGAACGGGGCGGGGAAGACCACGCTCATACGAATCATAAACAGAATAATTCCGGCTACGGAGGGAAGAATCCTTCTGAACGGCAAGGAGATGACGGACGAGGATGTCCGCACTCTGGGATATCTCCCCGAAGAGAGGGGCCTCTTCAAGAAACTGAAGGTCGGGGAGCAGGCCATCTATCTGGCCAGACTGAGAGGTATGACCACCGCCGCGGCAATCTCCGAACTGAAGAAATGGTTCATCCGTTTCGGAATCCAGAGTTGGTGGGACAAGAAAATCGAGGAACTCTCCAAGGGTATGGCCCAGAAGGTGCAGTTCATCACCACTGTAGTCCACAAACCGCAGATTCTCATACTTGACGAACCTTTTTCCGGCTTTGACCCGGTGAACGCCCAACTCATCCGCAACGAAATCCTCAAGCTCCGCGACGAAGGCACGACCATCATCCTTTCAACCCATAATATGGAATCCGTGGAGGAACTGTGTGACGACATTATGCTCCTGAACAAATCCCACCTGATTGTCAGCGGGCCGACGGATGAAGTGAGAAGAAAATATGGCGCGAACCAGGTGGAGGTGATTTATCGCGGCGAAACCCCGCTGCAGGAAAACGAGGCTTTCAGCCTCTTCCTGACGGAGGACCAGAAGGAGGGCCACAGGGCCGTGCTCAACGTCAACGAAGGATTCGGCTCACGGGACATTCTTCAGCCCATACTGGAAAAAGTTGACATAGTTTCATACAAGGAACTGATTCCGAGGATGAACGACATATTCATCGGCCTTGTAGGAGGCAAATAGGAGGATTGACTATGAAATTCAATAAAATCGGCATAATAATAGGACACGAATACTCTACCCGCGTCCGCAAGAAGACATTTCTGCTCACGACTTTCCTCACACCGCTTCTGCTGGGTCTGTGCTTCTGCATCCCGACCCTGATAATGCTTGCGGACGGGAGCGAGCACTACAACGTCAAGGTGATTGACGATTCCGGCATCTGCGCGCCGTTCTTCGAGAACGATGACAACACGACATACGAAATCACGTCTGGAGAGGATGCCGTGGCCCTGAGCAAATCCCTTGAGGAGAACGGACTCTATGCGGTGGTCCATATTTCCGCTTTGGATTCGGACGGCAACGTGACGGTGGACGCATATTCCGACGAACCTCTCAACGTCGATGCCAAACGCAACATAAAGCAGTCCGTCAGCAAAGCCGTGGAAGCCAGGAAACTGACAGCATACAACATAAATGACCTGGACAAGATAATGGATGCGGTCCATACCGATATCCGCATCAACACGATGACTATGACGGAGAGCGGGGAGGCGAAGGAGGATTCAGCCGAACTCTATATGATACTGGCCTATCTGATGAGTTTCATAATCTATATGTTCGTGTTCCTGTTCGGAAACTCCGTGATGCAGAGCATTATAGAGGAAAAGAGCAGCCGCGTGGTGGAGGTTGTTGTATCTTCCGTCAGAAGCGTGGAACTGATGATGGGGAAAATAGTTGGCGTGGCCCTTGTCGCCCTTACGCAGTTCGTGATGTGGGTGGCCCTCACGCTTCTGATAGTAGTCTGCTTCGGCACCGTGGCTTCCCAGAAGCTTGCCGAGAGGCAGCCGGAGGCTGTCGCCAGCATAATGGCCGCAGGGGGGAGCGGGAGCATCGACAACATAGCGTCATTGGTCGAAGCCACCTCCCAGAACGGGGAGAATGCAGGGATGGTGAAAATCCTTCATCAGATTTCCGACCTGAACTGGCTCTATATCATAGGATGCTTCCTGATATACTTCATCCTCGGATATCTGCTCTACGCATCAATGTTCGCCGCCGTAGGTGCCGCTGTCGACAATGCCGCCGACACAGGGCAACTTCAGATGCCAATCACCATACCGATGATTATCGGCCTGTTTATGATGATTCACGTGTTCCAGCATCCTTCGAGCCCGATAGCATTCTGGGGCTCGATAATACCGTGGACCTCGCCTATGGTGATGCTGGCAAGGATTCCTTTCGGTGTCGTCCCGACGTGGCAACTCGCCCTTTCAACAGGGCTGCTTCTGCTCGCTTTCGTCGCGACGGCATATCTGTCGGCCCGCATTTACAGGAGAGGTATCTTGTCCTTCGGCAAGAAATCCACCTTTATGGATCTTTTCAAATGGATGAAAAACAAATGAATATGAAAAAAATACTCCTGTGTTTCCTAATATCGGCACTGCCCGTGGCCTCCTTCTCGCAGGTGAACTACAAATGGGAGACAGTCAGAATCGATTCGACTTTCGACAACGGAAAGGACTATACCGTTACGGAAATTATCGGAAAATATGATTCACTGGTGGCTCCCCTTCAGGAAATCATCGGCTATGCCGAGGATGAATACAGAGCCCGTTATCCGGAAAGCCCGCTCTCGAACTTTGCGGCGGATGCCCTGCGAGAGTGTGCAATCAAGCTTTCGGGCGGCAACGTGGATGTCGCTATGACCAATTTCGGCGGAATCCGCACATCAATGCCCAAGGGAGCTGTCAGGGTATATGACATATATTCGATATTCCCTTTCAACAACGACATTGTCTGGTTCGACGTGAAGGGTTCCGACCTGCGCGCCATTTTTGAAAGAATGGTAAAATCGGGAAGGCTTCAGGCCTGGAGCAACGTGGAGCTGGTGGTCGAGGGCAGGAAAATAACCAGACTGAACGTTGCCGGGGCCCCCTTGGATAACAGCAGGGTTTACAGGATGGCGACAATCAACTTCCTGATGGAAGGAGGCGACGGCCTGTCCTTGTCCAAAATGGCTCAGAATCCGGTGTCAAGCGGGGTGTATCTCAGGGATGCATTTGTCGGGTATATCAAGGAGAGGACCGCAAGGGGAGAAAAACTGATACTTGCCTCCGACGGCAGAGTGAAAATAACGGAATAAGGAGGGAGAGAACAATGAAAGGACTGAAACATATCTTATTTGCGATGTTGATTCTGAGTTCCTGCCAGGTGCAGTCTCAGAAACTGGTCATTCTCCACACCAACGACACCCACAGCCAGATAGAGCCTCTCCGTGTAGGCAGGGATGCGGGCCTGGGAGGTGTGGATCGTCGCCTGCAGTTCATCAACAGTGTCCGCAAGGAATATGGGAAGAAGAACGTCCTCCTTCTTGATGGGGGCGACTACAATCAGGGGACACCCTATTTCACCGTCGCGAAGGGCGATCTTGAAGTGGAACTGTGCAACGCTCTCGGATATGACGTGGCGACATTGGGCAACCACGAGTTCGACAACGGTCAGGAGGAACTGGCACGCCGCCTGAGCAACGTCAGACATACGACCGTGACCTGCAATTATGATTTTTCCGAGTCCGTGCTCAAGGATTTCATCAAGCCTTACACCATTGTCCGGCGTGCCGGGATGAAAATCGGCGTAATAGGCGTTGCCCCGACCGGGCTGAACACCCTTGTGATGAAGGAGAGCCAGAAAGGAATGAAAAAACTGAACACCATAGAAGAGGTGAACAGGTGGGCCGAATATCTCAAGAAGCAGGAAAAGTGTGACCTGGTGATTCTCCTGTCACACCTTGGCTACAGCGGCGGCGACAAGAAGAGCCCTTCCGACATAGTGATGGCGGAGAATTCCCGTAACGTTGACGTGATTATAGGCGGGCACAGCCACACCTACCTCAAGGAGGCAAAGGAGGTTGAGAATCTGGACGGAATAATCGTCCCGATTGTGCAGGCTTCAAGCAAGGGGGCTGTAGTAGGGAAGATGGAAATCAGTCACGCTCGACCTTGATCTGCTCGATGCAGTTGTCGGTCTCGGTCGATTTGACATATAGGATAATTCTGAAATTCTCCCCGCCGGCGTCAAGTTTTCCGACAGCATATTTCATAGGGGACTTGCCGCTTTTGTGGATTACGGTGAATTTCTTGGGAGTGTAATTGTTGAAGAAGTTCTTCATAATGAGCTTGGCCTGATTCCGGGTACAATTGTTGATGGCCCCGAGGATGTCCAACTCAATGCTGTCGGCGAACCAGACGGAAAGTTTTTCATAATCTCCGGCGTTGATGTATTTCCCGATGGGAGTGAAAACATCCTGATCTTTGTCCTGAGCGGAGAGAAGGCCCGCGGAAAGCAGGATGATGGAGAATGAAAGCAGAAGTTTCTTCATAATGAATTGAAATATAAGCGCGTTATACAGCAAAAATTGAGCCAGTATGAAAGTGAGGCTGATTGCAGTCGGGAAGACGGTGGAACCGTATATCAGGACGGGGCTTGACCTCTATTGCGGAAGGATAAGGCATTACATATCCTTCGAGATGGAGGAAATCCCCGATATCCGCCAGACAGCCTCTCTTTCGCAGGCTCAGGTGAAACAGAAGGAGAGTGTGGCGATACTGAAGGCTGTCCGTCCGAATGACTGCCTGATTCTGCTGGATGAAAAGGGGAAGAGCTTCACATCCGTTGAGTGGGCCCGGGAGCTGGAGAAGAGAATGACGCATCTGTCAAAGGATATGACATTCGTCATAGGCGGTCCTTACGGCTTTTCCGAAGAGGTCTATAGCCGTGCCGACGGAAAAATCTCTCTCTCGGCGATGACCTTCTCACATCAGATGGTAAGGCTGATTTTCACGGAGCAGTTGTACCGTGCGATGACAATCATCAAGGGAGAACCATATCATCACGAATGAAAAAAGGAAGAACATATCTGAAGGACTCTCTTGAGATGCTTGGAAGGAATTTCCCTGCGATATTCCTTATGGCGGCGATAATCGTGTTCGCTTTCTCCTTCCGTTCCATCAGCTATGAAAAGAGAGTCTCCAATGAGGTGAAAAAGGTTGCGGAAGCTCTGCACAGGAGACAGAAAATCGTGGAGCAGTATGCAATCAAGGCTCTTGAGGCAAAGGGGGAGTGGAGAGATTTCGACGACCTGCCCGAAGATATGGTCATCTACTGCTACCGGAACGATTCCCTGTGCTCTTGGACTCATCAGTTCCCCGTGGCCAATGATGCCATAAGGGCATATTCGTTCAGCTACAGGTTGCAGTATGCAAACGACAGAAACATCTGGTCAACGCCTCTTGCATATATCGGCATCAAGGAGCAGTACGTGAATCTCGGCTCCTCCTGGTATATTGTCAACACTCAGATTTCCAAGGATTTCTCAACCAAAGTGGTCACAGGAATACTGGTGAGGACCGAATACCCTTCCGCCTATCTGAAGGACCGTGTCAACAGACACCTCCGTATAGGGGAGGGGTTCACGACCGAAAGCATCCATAACGATGATTCCGCCATAGTCTATGGAATAGAAGGAGAACCCCTTTTCTCCATTGTCTCGGACGCTCCGAGTTCCTTCTCCGGTGTGGGAAGCCCGCTGGTCTGGATATCGTTTCTGCTGATACTGGTCGCTTTCTTTGCGAACCACTACAACAGGCATAATCTCAAGAGTTTCCTGTATGTTCTGGCGGCTCTGCTGTTTGTCCGTGCCGCCTCGGCGGTCTATCTGGGTCACATATCGAATCCGGGGGAAATTTTCTCCCCGATTTACTATGCGGACACGAACTTTTTCAATTCTTTAGGCAATCTGCTTATAAACAGCACCTTGCTGTCGCTTGCGGTCTATTCGTTCTTTGTCTTGAGATACAGGATATTCCGCAGACTGAAGAGCGCGTCCCGGAGAATGGAGATTCTTACAGTTGCGCTTGTCGGTCTGCTTTCGGTGCTCTTCGCCCTGTACAGCTTCTATTTCCTGAAATCTCTTGTCCTGAACTCGAACATAAACCTCGAACCGTTCAAACTCAGTGAACTTTCCCTCTATTCATTCCTTTGCTATTTCTGCTACGGACTTCAGGTTCTGGCACTTCAGCAACTGATTCAGCTGGTTCTCTTCTTCTCCGGAAGATGGAGGCACACCAGTATGTTCTCCTGGAAGAATATGATAGGCTATATCGTGATGGTCTCTCTTCTGAGTGTGCTGACCATCGGCCATTACGGGGCGAAGAAGGTGTTTGAGAGCAACAGGGTGCGGACCACGAAGCTGGCGGTGGACAGGGACATTTCCCTTGAGCTGGAACTGATTGAAATGGAGCAGCAGATAAGCAACGATTCGTTCATCGGCGTGCTTACCAGCGTGAAGGCAGTTGACCTTGTCAGGAACAGGCTGTTGGACAGATATATACCGGCCGGCGTCGTGCAGCAGTATGATATAGAGATGACCATCTGTTCCCCCGACAACCTCCTGGACCTCCGGACAGGGGCTCAGCCGGTGGGCTGTTACCAATTCTATGACGATATGGCAGCCGAATACGGTACGCCTCTCTTTTCCGGGTCAAAGATGTCGTTCATCAACAACTATGACGGAAAGACTACATATCTCGGATCGTTCTCCTATATGGACAGCAATGACTACACAGTCTCGCGCCTCTTCGTCCTCTTCACCTCCAAATACCAGAACGCGACGGCCGGAAATCCTCTGGAGATTCTCGGCATCCAGCAGCCCAGCAACAGCTACATGCCCCGGCTCTACTCATTCGCGAAATACCATAACGGCAGAATAGTGACCAACAAGGGCACCTGCCGGTACCCCGTCTCTCCGGACTTTTTCGGTGCGAAGGAGGGATACTATATGTTGAATAAGGACGGATACACACATTTCGTCAACAAAATCTCCGCCGATGACATAGTGGTGCTTTCCCGTCCCCGCCAGCCGTTTTTCACACATATCGTCTCACTCTCGTATTTCGTCATATTCTACGGGCTATTTGTGCTTCTCTTTACAAGATGGGCCCGTCAGAGCAAGCTGATAATACTCCCGAAACATTCCATCAGACGCAGGGTTACATTCCTCATAATCATCTCAATGGTTGTCTCCCTGCTCAGTATGGGTATCGGGAGCGTGAGTTATGTGGCAAGGCTCAACAGGGAGAATACCCGTGAGATGGCGCAGGACAAGCTGTCGATGGTCCGCAAGGCCCTTTCCGAGCATTGCCAGTATGCGCTGCGTTACAATGACGTACTCACTCCCGAGATGTCCGCCGCCGTGGCTGAAGTCTCCGGAATCAGCGGATGCGACATAGAACTTTATGACGTGAACGGGGTCCTCCTCGCTTCGACCAAGCCGGAGATACACGAGCAGCTGATTGTGGGCAAGCGTATGAACCACAAGGCTTATCGTGAAATCTGCCTCAACAGATCGACCAGTTATATGACGGTTGAAAGCATCGTCGGGATGACCTTCTACTCCCTTTATGCCCCTCTGTTCAATGCGGACGGAGATATGGTGGCCGTGGTCAACATCCCCTATACGAAGCAGAGCGGAGATGTCAGGGAGACGGCAGTCTCCACAATATCCACAATCGCCAACATCTATCTGGTCCTGCTGATAGCCGCCATCCTTCTGGGCTCCTTTATGGCCAATTCAATAGCAAGGCCTCTTGCTGAAATCAAGAGCAAGATAGACCGTCTGGCCCTTTCAGGCACTAACCGCCACATAAAATACCGCAACCAGAAGGATGAGCTCGGTGTATTGATAGAATCCTACAACAATATGGTGGATGCGTTGGAGGAGAGTACAAGGCGACTGGCTCAGCAGGAGAGGGAGCAGGCCTGGAAGGAGATGGCGCGGCAGATTGCCCACGAAATAAAGAATCCGCTCACCCCGATGAGGCTCAGCATACAGTATCTGATGAGACTCAAACGGGAGAATGTCCCCGGGTGGGAGGAGAAACTTGAGAAAATCAGCCATTCGCTCCTCGAACAGATTGACACTCTGTCCGAGACGGCTTCGGAATTCTCTTCCTTCTCCAAATCTTTCTCCGAGGAAATCGCTCCGGTCGATATAGATCAGGTAATCCGCGAAGCCGCAGTGCTCTTTGACAACAGGACGGACATATCGATACTGTATGTCCAGAATGTCGAGGGGGCGGTGACGGAAGCCCGCCGCACTCAGCTTTCCCGTGTCTTTGTCAATCTGATTACCAACTCCATACAGGCTATCGAAGGAGCCGGCGTGGAGCACGGGCAGGTGAAAATCTCTCTTGACGGAAATCCTGACAGCG
This sequence comes from Bacteroidales bacterium, assembly GCA_045617505.1. Taxonomy (GTDB): domain Bacteria; phylum Bacteroidota; class Bacteroidia; order Bacteroidales; family UBA932; genus Cacconaster. The sequence goes on from JAZLIS010000122.1 coordinate 9,153, forward strand.
GCTACATCGTTAAGGTTGAGGACAACGGGCCGGGCGTAAGCGAGGAGAATCTGGACAGACTCTTCACTCCCAATTTCACTACAAAGAGCGGAGGTTCCGGTCTGGGCCTTGCCATCAGCAGGAATATAATCGAGCAGATGAAGGGCGGCATATCCTATTCACGCTCTTCCCTTGGAGGCGCCTGTTTCACAGTTAAGCTGCCGACAGGCTAATAGAAAAATTTATATATTTGCAGGTTATATGCATAAAAAAGGGAATCATAGGAAAGGGAAATCCGGATGGGCGGTTGTGATACTGTTCTTTCTGGCCATTGTCACCGACATTATGATTTTCACTCTCCACAACTGGCCCGGACTTCCCGAGCGGGTTCTGCCTTTTCTCCTGCACAAAATTTCCGCAGCTCTCTTTCTTGCCGGCCTGGCACTCCTTTTCAGACGCAAGGGATGGACTGTCGTTTTCCTTGTCTTCCTTTCGGCCTGGATTTGTGCCAACCAAATTTATCTGAGGTCGAACGGACTCTGTTTTGACGGCTATTCTTCCACTCTGATAAGAAATCTGAAAGGGTTTGAAAGCGGGACTCTCAGTTTTTTCGAGTGGTTCGACCTCTGGTATCTGGCCGTGCCGGTGGTCTATGCCGCCTTTTTCCCCTTCATCAGAAGAGGTGTCGGGGCGAATCCCCTTCGGGCCCTTGTGCTTGTATTGATTTCCATATTGTCCGGATGGTCAGGTATGGCTCTGGTCAACAGGGATCTTGTCGAGGAGGAGAGGTGCGGCAATCCCTTCGGCTCCGGGATGCACAGGGTCTTTCCTTATATCAACGACTATTGCCGGGAGGTGTCCGTGGTGCATCTTTTCATATATGATGTGAGTGACGTGGTCCGGATAAATATCAGCAAGGACATATCTTTCAATACGGAATACCTTCCCGGTGAGGAGGAGGACCTTGCCCGGTTCTTCCATCCCGGGCTGAAGGATGGAAGAGGGACTTTCAGGGACACCGTGGTCATCCTTCTGGTGGAGTCACTGGAGTCCTGGGCTGTGAATAAAGACTTTATGCCGAATCTGGAAAAGTTTATCCACGGTGACAATGTACTGTTTGCCAACAGGGTCAAGCCACAGATTCTTGCAGGAACCTCATCGGACGGACAGTTCATAGTGAACAGCGGGCTCCTTCCCATTGACCACGGGGCGCTCTGCTTCACCTATCCCCGGCAGACATATCCTTCGATAGCCTCCAATGCGGCCGGCAAATCGGTCACTCTGGTCCCTCACAGCGACGAGGTGTGGAATCAGAAAGAGATGTCGAAAGCGGAAGGGTATCAGAGCACGGTTCAAATCGGGGTGTCGGATGAAGAGGTGTTCGGCAGTGTCCTGGAATATGTCGGAAACGGGTATCAGGTTGTCCAGACTCTCACTGTCTCCTCGCACGTGCCATTCTCGTACGGTGCGGAAAGATCCACTCTGAAAACTTCTCCCGGTATGCCGCTTATGATGTCCAACTATGTCAAGTGTATGAACTATACGGACAGGAATATCGGGGCCATCCTCTCCCAGACCGGGGAGGACGGGCTTCTGCACAACGCCACGATAGTCATAACGGGCGACCATACTATATTTTTCAAGGACAGGCGGAAATCCCTGCTGAAATATTGCGGCCGCGAGGGGTTGTCTTACAGCGTTGGAGAGCCGTATTGTCCCCTGATAATATATTCGCCTCATATCAAGGGGAATGTCAAGGTGGAAGAGGAGTGCTACCAGATGGATGTATATCCTACGGTTATGGCCCTTCTCGGTAATCCCGACCCTGTCTGGGACGGCTTCGGAATCGATTTGTCGAATCCGGAGAGCCGTCGCAGAGTGACTGCTGACAGGGCGATGAGGTTGGGCAACAAGGCTGTAAGAAATGATTTGTTCAAGGATATGAGATGACGGTATGACAAGAGTCCTGTTCATAGTGAATCCCATAGCGGGCAAAGGTCTTGTGAAAACCAATCTTACTGCGGCCTTCTCGAAGTGCCGGTTTGAGTGGTCCGTAGCCTATACGGAGTATCCCGGCCACGCTCACGAACTTGCCCGTAAAAGTTCCGCTGACATAATTGTCGCTGTCGGAGGGGACGGGACTGTGAATGAGGTGGCCAGCGCTCTTGTGGGGACAGGCAAGATTCTCGGCATCGTGCCCCGGGGCAGCGGCAACGGACTGGCTCTGCATTTGGGCTACAGCCTCATCCCCGGCAGGGCGGTCGAAGAGATAAATGCCGCCTCCATCCAGACAATCGATACGGCACTGTTCAACGGCAGGCCGTTCTTCTGTACCAGCGGGGTAGGCTATGACGCTTTTGTAAGCGAGAGATTCTCGCAGGTGGGGAAGCGCGGATTCAAGACATACGTGGAGGAGGCGCTCAAGTCGTGGAAAAACTACAAGGCTGAGACCTATACCATCGAGATGGATGACTGCACAGTCAGGAGCAGGGCGATGTTCGTCACGGTGGCCAACTCCAACCAGTGGGGGAACAACGGCAGAATCGCACCGGGTGCCAGCCTTCAGGACGGACTTCTGGACGTGGTGGTCGTAGATGAAATCGGATTTGACATATTGAACATCATCAATGCGTCGGCTCTTGTTGCGCTGCTCTTTGCCAGGCAGATTGACAAGGCCAGCAAGTACCATCTCTACCGTTCGAAGAAGGTGAAAATTACCGTTTCTCAGGAAGGACCCGCGCATGTGGATGGAGACCCTGTCTCCAATCCGGGGACGGAACTGCTCTACAGCGTCAAGCCCTCCTCCCTCAAAGTGATTATCCCATAAGTATATCAATAACCTGATTATGAAAACCTTATTTAAAGAACTGATTATCTGTTCTATGCTGACATTTACCCTGCTCTCCTGCAGCCAGCGGGAGAAAGTTCCGGCTATCAATGCCGACAATTTTGACCTTTCAGTCGCCCCCGGGGAGGATTTCTACCAGTATGCAACCGGAGGGTGGCAGAAAAACAATCCTCTCAAACCCGAATATTCACGTTATGGAGCGTTCGACGTCCTTGCGGAGAACAATGAGATAAGGCTGAACGACCTGTTCAACGGGCTGACCAAACTCAAGACGGAGCAGGGGACTGTGGAACAGAAGATTGCGGACCTCTATCTTATGGGTCTGGATTCAACGAGGCTCAATGCGGAAGGTCTTGCCCCCGTCAAGCCGTATCTCAATCAGCTTGAGCAGGTGAACACTCTCTCCGACTTCGCGTATGCGAGCGCAAAGTGCGCTGAGGCCCGTGTAGGGAGTCTTTACGGAGTCTATGTATCTTCCGATATGAAGGACAGTGACAATCAGATTCTCTATCTCGGAGAGGATGGTCTTTCAATGGGCAACAGGGATTACTATCTTCTGGAGCAGCACGAGGCGCTGAGAAAGGGTTACAAGGAATATCTGGAGAAGATTTTCACGATTGCAGGATATGAAGATGCCGCGCAGAGGGCGGCTGACGTGTATGAAATCGAGATGGCGATAGCGGTTCCCTTCTGGTCAATGGTCCAACAGCGTGACATCGAGGCCCAGTACAATCCCTTCACTACCGGACAGGTGGTGGCTGCATATCCGAACCTCCATCTGGATGTCTATTTCAAGGCTCTTTCAATCCCTTCACAGGAGAAACTCATCGTCGAGCAGCCTTCGTATTTCGAAGCTCTGGACAAACTGGTCGGTCAGACAGACCC
>JAZLIS010000123.1:0-4284 GCA_045617505.1 Bacteroidales bacterium
CTACATTCCCCAAACATTGAACCATCAGATATAAAGTAGTTCAATCTTCCAAATTAGGCATCGTAATATATTACTGCAAAGCAAAATACTCCATATATTTGAAGTTGCAACGTAACACAATAATCCATGACCGCCTCCCCCTACTCCCTCCTTCTCATCCGTCAGTTCGAAGGTCTGCGTCTCACCGCCTACCGCTGTCCTTCTGGCATCTGGACCATCGGCTACGGCCACACCAGTAACGTTCACAAAGGCGATACCATCACACAGTCACAAGCAGACAAATACCTCCGTCAGGATATAGAGCCAATCGAAGCCTACCTCAACAACCAGCAGCTCAATATCAACCAAAACCAGTTCGATGCCCTCACTTCACTCATCTTCAACATAGGCATATCAGCCTTTTCCAGTAGCACACTTCTGAAACTCATCCGTCAGAACCCGAACGACCCAGCCATCACCGCCCAGTTCCTCCGCTGGGTTCATTCCGACGGCAAAGTCCTCCCCGGCCTCCAGCGCCGCCGCACCGGAGAATCCAAACTCTACTTCCTGAAAATGTAACACCCATATCCGAAGTCCATCACCACCCCGAGACTATCACCCTATCAAGACTATCCTTCCAATCAATGAAACCAACATCAGCCATCCTCATTCTCCCCGTCATACTGCTACTTCCGTCCTGCAGCCGCCGTCAGTACCCGCAGCAGTCAACCGGTACCGTCACCACAACCACCATCACCGAAACCCTTCACGACACCATCATCACCATTCAGCCGGACAGCTCAATGATACAGGCCCTCGTAGAATGCGACTCCACCGGTCAGGCCTACCTGCGTCAAATCCACCAGCTCAAAGCCGGAACCCAAATCAGGCAAACCATCCATCTTGAAGGAGGCCGTCTGACAGCAACATCTGCCATAGATTCAATGTCCATCTACCTGACCTACAAAGACCGCTATCAGACAACAGAAACCTCCCGTACAGAAACGAGCACTATCACCGTCACCACCAACATCCTGAAGTCCTGGCAGAAGCTCCTGATGTTCATCGGTGCCCTCGCTCTGATAATCACAGCAATAAAACTATATCTGAGACTAAGCCTCTGATAAAATCCTCTGATAAAAAAGGTTTCGTCTTTCCGCCGATTCACCCCGGAGGTCAATGCACACGGCAAATGACCATTCCACCCGCAATAAATCGTCGCAAAGGCGATTGAAATGCAAACGGCCATCGTCCTGCCAATGACAGTCTCAGAGTCAAGACAACCAACGACACCACGTCATCGCAATATCAATTGGCGATTTGACGATTTGACGATTTAGTACAGTAGTATCTCTATCGCATCATATTACAACACGTCATCTGTGTAGATTATTCATACCAAATAACTTGCTGTTCCACGGTGAGCCATGGCTTTCAATCCGCCTGATGGTAATCTTAGTCGGCTCTTCATCATGAATTGAATTGTAATACAGATGCAACGCCATTGCTATGGCAGCAACTGGTATCTCATCATTATCCGAAGTCTGTGATTGAACCTCGCCAATCGCCTCGTCTGTCGTAGCGACAGCCGCCTTTGACTCAACTTTCCTGGAAATCCTATTTGAAAGAGCTCCCAAACCTTTCATTATGTACATGAGTACAATAAGCAAGATAAAGACCATGATGAATCCCACTCCCGTGACCAGCCAGATAAACGGCCAGTTTACTGATAACATTGTCATATATTATATTTTTATTTGACAAACATTTTTTCTATAAACTCATCTGCCCTTGCACCGGTCAGCTCAACATCTTCAATGGCAGACTCATACAGATAGTTGCTGTAGTTGAGCAACTGGACATAGGCAATATGATCCTGCTTACTGAAATAGGTTATCAGGCGCATGCTGCCTCCTTCGTTCCCCTCCTTAATCACCAGACTACAGTCTTCACCCCGGAGAAATCCGATTACTGACAATGAGCATGTTTTGCTGATATCCTTTGAAACCCTGGAAAGGACAGAAGTCTGTCCCTCTTTTCGGAATCCTGTTTTGAATAGCAGAAGTGTCAGCAGACCGCACAGTATAATAAATACGCCCAGCCACTTGTTTGTGAAGAACAGACCGATTCCGGCAATGAGAACGGCCAATGATATTGTCAGATCTTTACCTGTATGTACCTTTTTAAAATTGCTTTGCATTTTGATTGATATAAATTATAGTTTACAAAATAGATAAAAGCCATATACTGCATAGCAAAGAACCATGACGGCGCCCTCCCATCGGTCTATGTGTTCTTTGTTGCCAGTGTACGACCACAATAATGGTAGAATTGCACTGATGACAAGCGCAATGATATCAACAACGCTCATTCCTTCGAATGAGAGTGGCGTGACAAGTGACGAACATCCCAATATGAAAAGTATGTTGAATACGTTCGAACCCAATATGTTTCCCATAGCAAGCTGACCCTTGCGCTTTGCTGCCGCTACGATGCATGTGGCAAGTTCTGGAAGGGATGTACCACCTGCAAGAAGCGTTATTGCTATGAACCTGTCGCTGACACCTATGCTGTGTGCCAGTTGTGTGGCAGAATCAACAAGCAAACCGCCTCCAAACACAAGTCCGGCGAGTCCGGCAAATACAAGCAGGACCGCAGTAGAAATACGCACAGGTTTGTGAGTATCGCCAGAATCTGAAACAGCATCGTTTTTGAAGCAGTAGAACAGATATATGGCAAATACAACCAATAGGACAGCTCCTTCCATTCGTGATAATGAATTGTCTTTTCCAATACCGAATAGAGTGCTGCTCATACCGAGTGCTACCAGAAAAACGGTAATCCCGATTGTCAGCGGTACATCTCTTCTTCTGTTGGTTCGTGTCACTGAGACAGGCATCACCAATGATGTCACTCCGAGAATAAAAAGAGTGTTGAAGATGTTGGAGCCAATGACGTTTCCGACAGAAATGTCCGCATTACCATGAAATGCTCCAGTGAGGCTTACCACCAGCTCCGGGCATGAGGTTCCAAATCCTACAATTGTAAGACCAATGACAAAATCGCTGATACCGGCCTTCCTTGCAATGGCCGATGCACCGTCAACGAGCCAGTCGGCACCGAGGACTACAAGTCCGAGTCCGACCAGCAACAATAAAAATATCATTACTGACTGATTTGATTGAATATTAAATACTGCCTGTCGGGAGATTGAAGTTCCCTCGGTCTAAAGCAGCAGACTGCAAATCAGATGTATGTATCGTTGTGTGGAGTGTGTTCCTGTATGAAACCTATGGAGAAGTATCCGGAAGTAGTAATAAGCACATCCGTCCATAGTCTTTCCAGACTTTTGAATGCGAGACAATGATTTCTCAAATGGATGAATCCGACGTCCGGTCTTGTTGGAACGTACAGATGAGCTGCTGTAACTGTGTTCAGATAACGAAACTGCATTTCCGTCTAAAACATATTCAAAGCAGTATGAATCAGAGCAATCCTGATTGTTGTCCTCTGCCGCCGAAATACTGAAGACATCTACAGAAGCCCCATTCACAACTCCACCAAAGACTGCACTACAATTCAACAGTAGCGACAGCATAATGGAGAATATGAACAGAATCCGTCTCATTGCTGCAAAGGTAAATAATTCGGCGATATCACACAAGATATTAAGCAACCAACACATTTGTCGGAATCACCCGACCCTTTGTTGCTGCTCCGACCAATGTTCTACTTTCCAAAAGGTGTGGGTCTCCCGCCACATCGTGCGCCGGTCTGAAGACCGTCACACCATGCATCGTGAGCCCCACTCATCATCTTAGTTCGGCATCAAGCCGAACCCCTCCGACAACCCTTAAAGCCAGACATATAGGCAATCATTTCCTACAACCGTCCGTCAACCACCCGCATACCGCAGGTCAGCCCTTACAGCCAGACAGCACCCGTGCAGCCCGTACCGCGTTCCCAAAACATCATAGCCGTCAGGACCGGAACCGCTTCCGTCCACCCATTCTTGGTGTGTGCCCCTCTCGTCGAAGTGTGCCGGTCAATGCTGACCGTCCCCCTTCGCCAAGACCGGCACACTCATCATTTTAGTTCAGCCTTCAAGCTGAACCCGTCCGGCTGCTACCCCATCCGGCTCATAACAAACATTACCATCGCACACGGGCGCAGTATCGTTTCTACAACCGCACGTCTGTATCTTCACCGCGTTTTTAACATAACGGGAACCTGAATTATGCTCTCCGTTCGTCGCGCACTCCTCTCTGCAAGCATAATTCCCGTTATGGTTAAAAGGCTCCGTTA
>JAZLIS010000124.1:0-15996 GCA_045617505.1 Bacteroidales bacterium
TACGAAAAAATGTCAGAAGAAGGCATAGATGTTAAGTTCGAAAAACAGCTCAACACTCAGCAGGTAATGGACATTATCAACCAATTGGTATCGTAACAGACCGCCCCTATAATAACATATTCATAATCTACCAATGTCCTGTTTCGCTCTAAAAAAGACCAAATGGTTTGATGGCATTTATGAAAATCTGAAAATGATGGATAACCAATCATAAGACACTATTATGGATATTGACCTTCAAAATAAAATCCAGGACTTACAGCTTCTTAGTTGCGGATTTTCTTTTTGTCGGGGATTTGAATTATCTTTGCACGATTCAAAAGCCATAAGTGATATGTTCAAAAAATTGACGTTTCTGGCACTGGCTGCATTGATGGTATGCTCGTGCGAATCCACCAAAAGAGAAGAAAACCCTGTTTATGAAGCGCTCGGTCCGGAGGAGCACTATTGCGTCAAAGACATTCAGGACGAGATATCCAAGAGTCTGGTTGAAGCCATTGGACTTGATTTGCCCGAGATACTGGATATTCTGGGCACGCTCGGATTTGAGAGGATGGACGAGTTGGCTGAGGTGCTGTCAGACGGGAACACATACTACAGCACTCCCATCAAGTACAAGAGTTCGGCCCGCGGCGAGGAACTCTGGCTGTCCGGCAGGCTATACTACAGAAAAACATCTGACGGCAGCATCGAAACTCCCGACCATATAATGATTTCAAACAGAATCACGACGACCAGCGGAGGTCCCTCCACAGGTCTCGGAGTGGAGTCGTTTATGATGAAAAACGGGGCGATGATAATCGTCCCCGACCTTATCGGACACGGCATCACGGACAATATTCCCGAGCCTTACTGCGTCCCTTCACTGACCGTTCCCGCCGCATACGATATGTATGCCGCAACATTGGATTTCCTCAAGGACAGAGGCGTGAAAGAGGGCGGAAAGATTCCGGTATACATAACAGGATACTCTCAGGGCGGATTGTCAGCCCTTGCGGAAGTGAGAGCTTTTCAGGAGGCCTACAAGGGAAAAGTGAATTTGGTCTCCGCCTATCTCGGCAGCGGCCCCTACAGTATGAAATCATTCCAGGATGACTGGGTCGAAAATGACAGATGCGGATATCCCTTGTCCATAGGTCTGACCGTCATCGGGCTGAAATATGCATATCCCGACATATTGACCGGTGACTACTCCGATTATTTCACGAAAGAGTTCATGGATACGGGGATAGTTGACAAGATTCTGTCCAAGAAATACTCCAACAATGTATTGAGTGATGAGATATATAAGATTTTCCCGCCCGACAGGTTGGGCTACGTACAGGCGTCCGCTATCCTGAAGAAGGAGTGCCTGACACCGGGGGAAAAAAGATATCAGGAACTGGAACGATGCACAATCAATTGCGAGATGGCCAGCGGATGGAAGCCTGAGGTGCCGGTTTACATCTTTCACGATGAAGAGGACACATACGTTCCGTTCATTAATTTTGAATTGGCTCAGAAAGGCATAAATAACGCAAATTGCACTTTTGAGAATCTCGGAAATCTGCATCTGGGTTCGAAGAACCACCTGGCCGCCGGAGCAATCTTTTATGTCCGTATGGCCTGCGGAGACTATTTGAAGAAATAAGAAACTGTCACATAATGTCGGAAATTGTAGGTCACATCGTTCAGATTATCGGTCCCGTAGTGGACGTTCACTTTGACATCGCTTCCGAAGAAGAAGTGAGTTCCAGCCTGCCCAAAATACACGATGCGCTGTATATAACCAACCTTCAGGGGCGCAAAATCGTCGTTGAGGTGCAGCAGCATCTCGGCGAAGACTGCGTCCGCTGCGTGGCGATGGAATCCACGGACGGCCTCTGCAGAGGGATGGAAGCACTTTACAAAGGTTCCACCATCCGGATGCCTTCGGGCAACTTCGTCCGCGGCCGGGTGATGAATGTCGTTGGAGAGACCATCGACGGTCTTGAAGAAGCTGATGCTCCCGAAAGTTTCCCCATCCACCGGGATGCCCCCAAATTCGAGGACCTGACCACCTCACAGGAGGTTCTTTTCACCGGAATCAAGGTAATCGACCTGCTGGAGCCCTATCTGAAAGGCGGAAAAATCGGACTCTTCGGAGGCGCCGGTGTGGGAAAGACCGTCCTCATCAAGGAGCTGATAAACAATATCGCAAAGAAGCACAACGGATTCTCCGTCTTTGCAGGTGTCGGCGAGCGTACCCGTGAGGGAAACGACCTGCTCCGTGAGATGATAGAGTCCGGCGTAATCAAATACGGCGAGGAGTTTGAAAAGAGTATGGCCGAAGGCCATTGGGACCTCTCGAAAGTCGATCGCAAGGCTCTTGACAAGAGTCAGGTGTCGATGGTGTTCGGACAGATGAACGAGCCTCCCGGAGCGAGAAGCAGTGTGGCCCTGAGCGGTCTGACGCTTGCAGAAAGTTTCCGCGACTCCACGGACCCCGATTCGCCGAAGGACATACTGTTCTTCATCGACAACATCTTCCGTTTCACTCAAGCGGGAAGCGAAGTATCCGCTCTGCTGGGCCGTATGCCCTCCGCAGTAGGCTACCAGCCCACCCTAGCATCAGAGATGGGCCAGATGCAGGAGAGAATCACCTCCACCAAGAACGGGTCAATCACATCCGTGCAGGCGGTATATGTCCCCGCGGATGACCTGACCGACCCCGCACCGGCCACCACCTTCTCACACCTCGACGCAACGACAGTCCTGAGCAGGAAAATCGCCGAGCTGGGCATCTACCCCGCAGTGGACCCTCTCGACAGCACATCCCGCATAATGGACCCCAACGTCATCGGGCAGGAACACTACGACACCGCGCAGCGTGTCAAGCAGATACTCCAGCGCCAGAAGGAGCTTCAGGACATCATCTCCATCCTCGGAATGGACGAACTGAGCGACGAGGACAAGACAATAGTCAACCGCGCCCGCAAGGTGCAGAGATTCCTCTCACAGCCTTTCTTCGTGGCGGAGCAGTTCACCGGAGTACCCGGCGTTATGGTCTCCATAGAGGACACTGTCAGGGGATTCAATATGATTCTGGACGGGAAAGTTGATGACATTCCCGAACAGGCATTCCTCAACGTGGGCACAATTGAAGAGGCCGTTGATAAGGGCCGCGCAATGCTTCAACAGCAATAATCCGAATCCATGCCGCTGACCCTGCACATACTTACTCCCAAGACCGCCGCAATCGAAAGAGAGGTGGTCAAGGCATTTTTCCCCGGTACGGCGGGAAACTTCGAGGTGCTTGTCAACCACGCGCCTCTGATTTCTTCCCTGTGCAAGGGCTCGGTCAGATGGGAGAATGCGTCTGACGGTTCGCAGGAGTCCTTCCCGATTGCTTCCGGATTCGTGGAGGTCAGTGACAACTTGATAACAGTGACCGCAGAACAATGAAACGACTGACCCTGATATTTCTGATTCTCCTGTTCTTCCGCACCGGCGCGGCGGCTTCGGCCCCTGCATCGGCGTCCGGAGATGGAGAAGGCGGCTTCGATATGCAGGAATATCTTTTCGGCCACGTTCTGGATTCATACCAGTGGCACATCACGAGCTGGAAAGGGCACGAACTTTCGATTCCGCTCCCGATAATCGTTTTCGGACAGGACGGTTTCAAAGTTTTTCTCTCCGACAAACTGGAAGGTGGGGAAATGTATGACGGTTTCTTCATCCCCGAGGATGGCCCCAATAAGGGCAAGGTGGTCGAGCTGGACGAAAACGGAAGTCAGGTCCGCCCGATAGACATCAGCATCACCAGAAACGTATTGTCGCTGATGATAAGCGGAGCCCTGCTGGTCTGGCTGGTCCTGGCCTGCAGCCGCTGGTACCGTCGCCACGACGTGCTTCACGAAGCCCCCACAGAGATTGCGGCACTGCTTGAGCCGGTAATCAATATGATAAACGAGGATGTCATCAAGGACAGCATCGGACCGGGGTACGAACGGTTCAGCCCCTATCTGCTGACAGCCTTCTTCTTCATCCTGATAAACAATCTGATGGGCATCATCCCCATCTTCCCCGGAGGGGCCAACGTTACGGGGAACATCGCCGTCACCCTCTGCATGGCACTCTTTACCTTCATCTGCGTGAACCTCTTCGGAAACAGACACTACTTCAAGGAGATTTTCTGGCCCGACGTTCCTGTTTTCCTCAAGGCCATTCCCATTATGCCCGTGATTGAGACAGTGGGGATGTTCACCAAACCCATATCCTTGATGATAAGGCTCTTCGCCAATATATTCGCCGGGCACGTGCTGATTTTGAGCGTCGTAGCCCTGATTTTCATAACTTCGGCGATGGGGCCGGTTCTCAATGGTTCGATGACCCTGATTTCGGTCCTGTTCGGGATCTTTATGGACTGTCTCGAACTTCTGGTAGCCTTCATCCAGGCCTACGTATTCACAATGCTTTCCGCAGTATATGTCGGAATGGCGCATCCTAAAGATAATTAACACAATAAAACTATCAATACCATGTTACTTACCACAATTCTCCAAGCTGCAGCAGCAGGTTCTTCTCTCGCTTACGTAGGTGCAGCCATCGGTGCCGGTATCGTGGCACTTGCCGCAGCAATCGGTATCGGCAAAATCGGAAAGGCCGCTATGGAATCCATCGCGCGCCAGCCTGAAGCCGCCGGAAACATCCGCTCGAATATGATTATTATCGGCGCATTGGTCGAGGGCGTCTGCCTCTTCGCCGTTATCGCCTGCCTGCTTATAGTCCTTATCCGCTAATCCGATGGAAATCCTTACTCCATCCTTCGGTCTTCTGTTCTGGATGGTGCTGATTTTCGGCGCCGTCTTCTTCCTTCTCGCCAAGTTCGGCTTCCCTACCATCACCGGAATGATTTCAAAGAGGAGCGAACATATCGCCAAGTCCCTCAAGGATGCGGAAGAAGCCAAGGAGATGCTGGAACAGATGGACCTGAAGTATCAGCAGATGATGAAGGATGCCCGCCAGGAGCAGGGCAGAATGCTTGACGATGCCAGAAAGGCGGCCCAGCAGATGATTGATCAGGCCAGGGCCAAGGCCTCGGAGGAGGCCGCTGCCATTATGGCCCGTGCAGCGGATGAGATTGAACTTCAGAAGAAGGAGGCTGTCGAAGAGTTGAAGGCATCCGCAGTCAACCTTTCCATTGCCCTTTCCGAAAAGATTCTTCGGGAAAAGCTCTCCACGGACAATGCGCAGAATGCCCTTATAGGCAAAATGGTGAATGAACTCGGGGATTATAGCAACTAGGTATGCCACTGCACTGTGGAAACTGGTCCGGAAAGACGGGGCAGCAGAGGCCGTCTATACACAGTCCTGCACTCTGCTGAAAGCTTTTTCCTCCCTCTCTTCGTTCTGTGCCGCAATCTCCAACCCTTTCTCCGCCTCCATCGGGGAGAAAATCAAACTTCTTGAGAGTTGCGTAGCCCCCGAAACTCTGGAACCGGACATCGAAAAACTGGCCCGGCTTATGGACAGGAACGGCCGCATCGCCCACTTCCGCATCACCCTGCTGGATTTCGTAAACCTCTACAGAAAAGAGAACGGAATCAGGATGGTCCGGATTACCACCGCGACGGATGATGACAGTATGCTTCAGGCAGCCGGCGGGCTTGGCAGGGACGAAAAGACCCACAAGGTCCTGATAACCCACAAGGTAGATCCGTCCATTATCGGAGGATTCATCTATGAAAGCTGGGGGAGGAGGCTGGACTGCAGCATAAAAGGTTCCCTTGAAAAAGTCAGGGGGCAATTGATTGACAAAAACAAAAGAATAATATAAATGGCTGAACATATCAAGGCAAGTGAAATAAGCGAGATACTGCTGGAACAGTTGGAGGGGCTCGACCTTTCTGCAAAGATGGAGGAGGTCGGTCAAGTCCTGCAGGTTTCGGACGGGGTGGCCCGCGTCTATGGCCTGGACTCCGTTCAATCAGGTGAATTGATTGAGTTTCAAAGCGGTATAATGGGCGTTGCGATGAATCTCGAGCAGGACAATGTGGGTATTGTTCTCCTCGGTTCCAGCGAATCCGTGAAAGAAGGCCACCACGTCAAACGTACAGGTAAAATCGCCTGCATCGGCGTCGGCGAAGGCATTGTCGGAAGAGTTGTCGATCCGCTCGGCAATCCGCTTGACGGACTGGGCCCCATCAAGGGAGAGAGGCTGGATATGCCTCTTGAAAGGAAGGCTCCCGGCGTAATCTTCCGGGAACCGGTGACCGAACCGCTTCAGACCGGCTTGAAAGCCATTGATGCAATGATTCCCATCGGACGTGGGCAGAGGGAACTCATCATCGGTGACCGTCAGACAGGAAAGACCGCCATTGCCATCGACACCATCATCAACCAGAAATCCAATTTCCTTGCAGGAAAGCCCGTCTATTGCATCTATGTCGCCATCGGGCAGAAAGGCAGCACCATTGCAAACATAGTCAAGACTCTGCACGATGCCGGCGCTATGGACTACACTGTAATTGTCAGTGCGACAGCCTCCGAATCCGCAGCACTACAATACTATGCTGCATTTGCGGGAGCAGCCATCGGCGAATATTTTCGTGACACCGGAAGGCACGCCCTTGTAGTATATGATGACCTCTCCAAGCAGGCCGTCTCATACCGTGAGGTTTCACTGATTCTGAAGCGTCCTTCAGGCCGTGAGGCATATCCCGGCGACATCTTCTACCTGCACAGCCGTCTTCTCGAGAGGGCTGCGAAAATCATCGGACAGCAGGAGGTCGCCGAGCAGATGAACGACCTGCCGGCCTGCCTGAAAGGCAAGGTCAAGGCCGGAGGCTCCCTCACTGCGCTTCCCATCATCGAGACACAGGCCGGAGATGTCTCCGCATATATCCCCACAAACGTGATTTCAATCACTGACGGACAGATTTTCCTTGAGACTAACCTCTTCAACCAGGGTTTCCGTCCGGCAATCAACGTCGGAATATCCGTGTCCCGCGTAGGTGGTGCCGCACAGGTCAAATCGATGAAGAAAGTGGCCGGAACGCTCAAGATTGACCAGGCCCAGTTCAGGGAGTTGGAGGCATTCACCAAGTTCAGTTCCGATATGGATGCCGTCACGACGGCCACCATCGACAAGGGGCGCAAGAACAATATCCTCCTGATCCAGAAGCAGTATAGTCCGATGCCGGTAGGTGAACAGGTTGCAATTCTTTACTGCGGCACACACGCCCTGATGAAAGATATCCCCGAAAGCAAGGTATCCGAATTCCAGGAACTGTTCCTCGAGAGGATGCGGCAGCTCCACTCCGAAGATGTGCTGAAGCCTCTTCAGGATGGCCGTATCGACGAGAACATCTCTTCTCTCATTGAAAAGGAGGCGGCTTTCGTGGTTTCACAACTCTCTGACTGATGTCCAACCTGAAGGAAATACGAGGCAGAATTTCATCCGTGAAGTCAACGCTGAAGATAACTTCGGCGATGAGGCTCATCGCATCCGCGAAACTCCACAGTGCCACCAATGCCATAGAGAATATGCTTCCATACGAGCAGGCATTGAGAAGGCTTCTGGCAGACTTGCCTGTCAAATTGAAATCCGGCCATCACGAAGGGGACCGGGCCGTTATCCTGATTACCTCCAACCAGACGCTGTGCGGAAGTTTCAACGCGAATCTGGTCAAGGCATTCCACGCAGAAGGGTATGACAAGTCCGGTACCGTGGTATATGCCGCAGGCAAATTCGGGATGAAAGCCCTGAGGAAGGAAGGCTATCGCATTGTAGACTGCTGCGCAATGGCGGCACGCCCCGACTATGACGCGAGCTGTGCCCTTGCCGACAGACTCGTCTCGGACTTTGAGGCTGACAGATTGTGCGGCGTCACCGTCATCTATGCACATCATGCGAATTCAGCCTCCCAGCCTGTCCTTGTTTCGGAATATCTCCCGTTTGAATGCGGAGAGTACACCCGTGAGGATGACGGGACGGAGTTCATCATCGAGCCGGATGCGGAAAGCGTACTGGAGGAGCTGATTCCAAAGGTCCTCCGCCTTAGACTTCATACAATATTCCTTGACGCGACCGCAGCGGAACACGCCGCACGTACACTTGCGATGCAAATCGCTTCGGACAATGCCGAAGAGCTCCTTCGAGAACTCTCTCTCCAGTACAACAAACTCCGCCAGCAGGAAATTACAAACCAGATTCTCGACCTTGCCGCCGGCACCGCCGAATAAAAAGTTTTATATCTTTACGATATGGGAACGAAATACACAGATAAACTTGCCATACTTCTGCTTGTGACCGGCGTTGCGGCGGTCGTCTATCTTATATGCCACTACTTCGGCAACATTATCCTTTATATCCTTGCGGCCGGAGTCATCTCCCTTCTGGCAAAGCCTGTCGTCCATTTGCTGGCCAAAGTGAATATCAAGGGCAGACATATCCCCTCCTGGCTCTCCGCCATCCTGTCCATTCTGCTGATTTTCCTGATTCTGGGATGTATCATCGCCGGCCTCATACCCGTCGTATCGGAAGTGATAGCCAAAATTTCATCCGTCAACACCGACACATACATCCACGGACTGTCGGAGCCCCTTTCACGACTGAATGTCACCCTGCGTGACCGGTTCAACCTCGGATACGATTTCCGCCTTGAAGACCTTGTCAGGGATAAAATAGTCTCTGTATTGGACATTAACCTTTTCGGCAGCGTAGTGGGTTCTGTGGCATCAATACTTGTGTCTGTGGGCATAGCAACTTTCTCTATTGTGTTCATCTCCTTCTTTTTCATCAAGGATGAAGGGCTGTTCGGAAGGATAGTCTCCTCATTCATCCCGGATCGGAGCGTGAATAAAGCATCGGAGGCAATGAAGGAGGTCTCAACGCTTCTCTCCAGATACTTTGTCGGGCTGGTGATTGAGATGGCAGGCGTAGGGTTGATTGATTTCATCGGACTGTGGGCCTTCGTGGGCATCGGATTCGAAGCGGCTATCGGCATCGGATTCCTCGCGGGAATATTCAACATCATCCCCTATCTCGGTCCTCTGATCGGAGGTGTCCTGGGTGTGTCAATGAGCATAATTCTGGCATTTTTCGGAGGAGGCGCAGCCTGCACATCTCTCTCGTTCACGGCATATCTTCTTCTGCTTGTTGTAATCTTCTGTGTGGCCCAACTTGTTGACAATTACGTCTATCAGCCGGTAATATACTCTACGAGCATAAAGGCGCACCCGCTTGAGATTTTCATTGTCCTGCTGATTGCCGGCACTGTCGGCGGAGTGTTCGGAATGCTGGTCGCAATCCCGACATACACTGTTGTACGTGTCATAGCCGGAAAGTTTTTCCCGGATGTCAAATTTATCAAGCTCCTGACCAAGAGCAGCGATTAAGAAGCTTTGTGGGCAGATTTTTTCAGAAGAAGGAACGCAAGGAGCACGGCGCAGACCCCGAGAGCTAGGAAAATCCACTCCACCCTTGCCACTGAAGCAAGGACATCCTCACTTGATGCGAATATCCGGCCTACAACCTTCGGCACGAAGAAGAGTCCCAGATTCTGAATCCAGTAAATCAGTGAATAGGCCGTGCCCAAACTCTTTTCAGGCACTATCTTCGGCACTGAGGGCCACATTGCGGAGGGTACCATAGAATATCCTATACCCAGAAGCGCTATCCCGAGATACCCGTAAAATCCGACTCCGAGCGGAGCGAAGGCAATAATGAGGTGTCCTGCGAGAACACTGAAACTACCTCCTATCATCCATCTGGCGGCGTGACCCAGTCTGTCAACCAGAGCGCCGAACAGAGGTGTGAACAGTATGGTGAAGAAAGGTATCATCGCGACCATCGTGCCTGCAGACGAAGCCTCTATCCCGAAACGCGGAATAACCACAGCAGTCCCGAACTTCTTGAACGAACTGACGCAGCAGTAGAAAGTGACGCAAAGCAAACCTATCATCACGAATCTGGAATTCTTCAGGAGAGATAGGATATCCTTGAATGAGAATGCATTCTCGGCTGTGACCTCCCCTTTCCTGTAAGTTATTCCGGCCGCTCTGTCATAACGTCTGTCCATCGAGACGAACAGTGCCCAGACAAGTCCTCCTGCAAGAAGCAGGGCCAGACCCACAAGTGCAGGACGCGCCGTATCGGCCAGAGAATAATAATCCTTGGGGATTCCCACTATGAAAGGGGCTGCAATCAGGGCGATGCCTGTACCGGCTCTCGCTATCGCGAGCTGAAGACCCATCGCAAGGGACATATTGCCGTTCTTGAACCATTTCGCTATGGACCTTGTCACAGCCACTCCGGCGATTTCACTGCCAAGGCCGAAAATCATCCTTCCTATCCTTCCTATAGCCACGGCACTCTCTTTCGGAAGTCCGCCTGCAACACCGTAATATGCCAGAGCGGCACCGCCTACCATCATCCCCACAAAGACAGAACCCATTATCCGGATGCCGAATATGTCGAGCAGGATTCCGCCTATTATCAGTCCGCCACAGATGCACAACAGGCTGTAGTCACCAATGAAATCGCCCAAATCCCTGGAATTCCAGCCCAATGCCAGAGAATCGGGAGTCTGGAAAAGATGCGACACCGTGGAGAACATATCGTCGAAGAAATAGGATGCGAACATAGGCACCACAAGGCACGCCAATGCCACCCAGCAGGCCACTTTTCCTGCCTTGAAACCATTATTTTCCGAAGTCATATCTCCTGTCGGCTATGATTACTTGATATTGGGCTCTTCAAGGCCGTAGCCCTTCTTGCGGTCCTCTCTCTTGAGCAGGATGCTGAAGAAGAATGCAAGGATTCCGAAAGATGAGAATACTGTCATCGGCACGAGATAGCCTCCGGTTGACTGTCGTAGTGAGCCGATAAGCATCGGGACAAGGCACAGGCCTATGTTCTGAACCCAGAAGATGAGGCAGTAGGCGCTTCCGAGTATCTTCTCGTCAATGATTTTGGGAACAGACGGCCACAGGGCTGCCGGAACGAGGGAGAATGACACCCCAAGGGTGACAATCAACGCCAGTGCAAAACCCTCGCTCTTGAAGAGAGGAAGAAGGAATGCGAAACTCAGGTGACACACTATCATTATCACGGAGCCTGCCATAAGCATAGAAGCTCCCTTCCCTACCCGGTCCAGAAAGATTCCCAATACAGGAGTGAGAACCATCGCCAGAATCGGGAAGCAGCTGAAAAGCTTCGCGGCGGAAGCGGCATCGATGATCAGAGTCTCCTCAAGGAAGTTGGTGGCATATCTCTGGAACGGAAAAATCGCACTGTAGTAGAGGACGCAAAGAAGAGCTACAATCCAGAACATACGGCTCTTGAAGATGGCGCCCAGATCACTTACGTGGAATTCATCCTCCGGTGATTTTTCCTCAGTTTCAAGGCCTGCGGCAATGAGCTGCCTGTCGAACCTGCTGTCAAGGAAACCGAAGATTATGAAATTGATGAGACCGATGACCAGAAGTGCTCCACAGAACCCGAGAGGCGCCACTACGGAATTGTCGAACTTCGCGGAAATGATGGGAGAAATCCACATCACGGCGAAGACACCGAGTCTGGCGATTGCCATCTCCAGACCCATGGCAAGAGCCATCTCCTTACCCTTGAACCATTTGGCGAGAATCTTCGAGACATTGGTACCCTCCATCTCGCATCCGCATCCGAAAATCATAAATCCGAAAGAGGCCACCTTCGCGCTTGCGGGCATTGCAGGCCACCAGCTTCCCAGCCAGCTGCAGAGAGCCGTGGTCTGGAACCAGTCGCTGATGCCGACGAACTTTATCGCGGCACCGAGAACCATAAGGCCGGCGGAAAGGACACCGGAAAAACGGACTCCGAGCTTGTCGAGAATAATGCCTGCAACAATCAGGAAGCCGCACACCGTCAACAGATATTCCGATGCCGCATAACGGCCGAACACCTCACTGTTCCATCCGAGATTTGATTCCACAAGCGATTTCAGGGGGGACATAACGTCCACGAACATATAGGCGAAGAACATCATCAACGCCACGAGTATGAGCACCGACCACCGCGCTACCGGGTTGTCGTTCATCAGTTTCTGTATAGCTGCTGTCATATTGTGAATATTAATATTTCCTTACCGATATCCTACAAATGTAACCTTTTCATTTTTAAGACGCAAAAAATATGTATTTTTGCACGGCAATGATTCTCGAAACTATCGACAGCCCGGACCGCCTGAAGCGCCTCTCCAACGAGGAGCTCATGCAGTTGTGCACCGAGCTGCGTGAATATATGGTGGCATGTTGCGCCGAAAACCCGGGCCATCTGGGATCAAGTCTCGGAGCGGTGGAAATAGCAGTGGCCCTTCACAAGGTGTTCAACACCCCGGAAGACAAAATCATTTGGGACGTCGGCCATCAGGCGTATGCTCACAAAATCCTCACAGGCAGGCGGGAAGCATTCAGGCAAAACAGAAAAAAAGACGGAATCAGCGGATTTCCCCGCCGGGACGAGAGCCCTTACGATGCCTTTGGTGCCGGCCACGCATCCACTTCCGTGTCCGCAGCTCTGGGTATGGCTACAGCATTCCGCCTGCAGGGCCTTCCGAACAAGGTTGTGGCTGTAATCGGGGACGGCGCAATGACTGGAGGTCTGGCCTTCGAAGGTCTGGACAATGCAGGGTCGCTCAAGCCGGATATGCTGATTATCCTCAACGATAACCAGATTTCCATTGACGAAAATACCAGCGCTCTGCACAACTATCTTCTGAGAATCTCCACCAACAAGCGCTACAATTCGTTGAAGAAAAGCGTGTGGGACAAGCTCGGCACCAGAAAGTCGAGGGAACTGATACAGAAAATCGTGAAAGGGGCCAAACACCTTTCCGGAGTACCCGTGGAAGAGAGAATCTCTCTCTTTGACTCTCTCGGCCTGAGATATTTCGGCCCCATTGACGGAAATGACATAAACATTCTCACAGGGACACTGGAAAGAATAAAGGACCTTCCGGGCCCGAAGATTCTCCACGTAATCACCGTCAAAGGCAAGGGATACGCCCCGGCGGAAGAGAATCAGACCGTATGGCACGCTCCCGGCACTTTTGACGTGACAACCGGCAGAAGGAACGTCATCAAGACGGGTGCCGCACGTTTTCAGGATGTTTTCGGAGAGGTGCTGCTTGATCTGGCAAAGCAGAGAAAGGATATCGTGGGCATTACACCGGCAATGGCGACAGGATGCGGAATGACTGCCCTGGCCGCGGAATTCCCGGAAAGGACATTTGACGTGGGTATCGCCGAAGGGCACGCAGTCACTTTCTCCGCAGGGTTGGCGGCGCAGGGACTCCTCCCCTTCTGCAACATATATTCAACATTCTCCCAGCGGGCTTACGACAACATTATCCACGACGTTGCACTTCAGAATCTGAAGGTGATCTTCTGTTTTGACAGGGCCGGGCTTGTGGGCGAAGACGGAGCCACCCACCACGGGGCCTTCGATCTCGCGGCTTACAGAAACATTCCCAACCTGACGATATGCGCCCCGAGAAACGAACTGGAATTGAAGAATATGATGTATTCCGCAACCTTGCCGGAATACGGGCCTGTTATAATAAGGTATCCGCGGGGATGCGGCAACGGGACTCCCTGGAGAGAGGTTCCCTTCTCTGAAATAAAGCCGGGGAAAGCGGTTCTCCTTCACGAAGGACACGGTACGGCAGTCCTGAGCATCGGTGCGGTTGGCAACAAGGTTTCCGAAGCTGTCGCAAAAGCCGCCGCGGAAGGGATTGAAGTTCTTCATTATGATATGAGGTTCCTCAAACCCGTGGACCGTGAGGCGATTGCGGATGCCTGCAGCAGGGCGGAGAGGATAATAACCGTCGAAAATGGAGTGGTGGCAGGAGGCCTGCACGGAGTGGTGGCGGAATATATAGCTGACAACGGCCTTGGAAACCGGCTTATCGGTCTTGGAATCCCGGACAGATTCATCGGACAGGGCACGCCGGACGAACTCTACTCCGAGTGCGGATTCAACACCGATGACATCCTCCGCTGCATAATGGAACGGTGAATTTATTACAATGCTGATAACGCCGATGTGAGTTTACTGGCTTGAATATTCGCAATTAGTTCCAGATTGGCCGGAAATATGTATATTCGTAAAAACTCATAATTATGATCAGTACCATCAGTGAAGTTTCCCGATGTCTTTTGTGCAATGAAGCACCTTGCACCAAGGCCTGCCCGAAATCATTGGACCCTGCCCGAGGCATACGGGCCCTGCTTTTTGAAGACGACAATGCCGCGCCTTCTTTCTTCAATGCGGATGACTGCGCCTCTTGCTCCGCACCGTGTGAAAAGGCTTGCATCCATTACGATTTCCCTATAAGAATCAAGGAATTGGCAGAAAAGGTCGGCCCTAAATCACTCCCGGGAAAGACGGATTTGTCAATCGATTTCTGCGGTATCCATTGTGAGAACCCTTTTTTTCTCGCCTCGTCGGTAATTGCCAGCAACTATGATATGATTGCGAAAGCCTTTGACATGGACTGGGGCGGGGCCGTTTTCAAGACCATTTCGTTCCTGAACGCAAAGGATGTGTCGCCCCGTTTCGACCGGGTGGAGAAGGAAGGAACACCTTTCATCGGTTTCAGAAATATGGAACAGACCAGCGCGAACAGGCCGGAAGAGGATTTTTCCACAATAGCCCGTCTGAAAAAAGAGTATCCCGGCAAGGTGATAGTGGCCTCCATTATGGGTTCCGACGAGCAGGAGTGGGAGACACTCGCCCGGATGTCCGAAGAAGCAGGTGCCGATATGGTCGAGTGCAATTTTTCCTGCCCCCATATGAAGGCCAGAAGAGCAGGCAGCGATGTCGGCCAGAATCCGGAGTTAGTCCGAACTTACACTATGGCAACCAAACGCGGCACCTCCCTGCCGGTGATTGCAAAGATGACCCCGAACATCGCCCATATCGAAGAACCCTCGTTCGCCGCAAAGATGGGCGGAGCGGACGCAATAGCCGCAATCAATACCATCAAGAGCATCACTCTGAAACATCGCAGTGAAGTGTCAGGGATGAAGACGGTTTCAGGATATAGCGGGAAGGCTATAAAACCCATCGCACAACGCTGCATTCTCGACATAGCAAAGGCTCCTGAAACGACGGGGTTGCCTCTTAGCGGAATAGGAGGCATTGAAACCTGGAAGGATGCCATCGAATATATCAGGATAGGATGCTCGAACGTACAGGTATGTACTGCTGTGATGCAGTATGGGTACAGGATTGTCGATGATTTGATTGCCGGCGTTCAGGATTATATGGTACGCCACGGCGTGAAACGACTCTCGGATATCGTGGGCGAGGCTCTTCCGCAGTTCGTTTCGCCGGATAAACTGGACAGCGACACTTTTGTCCTTCCCAGATTCGACAAGGAGAAATGTATCGGTTGCGGACGATGCTACGTCTCCTGCCGTGACGGTGGGCATCAGGCGATAAAATTCAATCCTGATACTCGCAGGCCGTCCCTTTTGGGGAAATGCTGTGTCGGTTGTCACCTCTGTATGCTTATCTGTCCGGTCGGTGCCATATCCCCTAGAGTGAGAATACCGATACCCTAGTAATGGTATGAACAAAGTCTCTTCCCGTTATAGATATGCGTCTGTTGTCTAAGAAATAATAACTCGCACAACGTACGCTATATCATTCCAATACCGATGTGAGTTTGATACAAAAATGGAATAACTTTTGGATAAATAAAGCAAAATGCATTATATTTGCAGTACAAAAGTTAAAATCAGCGAGAATATGGCACTATCTACAGTTACAATTCGTGTCGATGACACGCTTAAAAACAATTTCAATAGCCTTTGTGGGCAATTCGGCCTTAGCAATACTGCGGCTTTCACATTGTTTATGAAAGCTGTTGTTCGTGAACGTCGGATTCCATTTGATATCAGGATTGACTCTGACGAAGAAATCAGAGCCAAGGCGATCAGTGCTTTTGCTCAAATGAGAGCAGACGTCGCGGAGAGTGATATGCAGGA
>JAZLIS010000125.1:0-17594 GCA_045617505.1 Bacteroidales bacterium
AAGAAGTCAAAAGAACAGGGATTGATTAACATCGTTTAATTTTTACGACTATGGCTAAAAAAGGTAAAGGCAACAGGGTTCAGGTAATACTGGAGTGTACTGAACAGCGTGAAAGTGGCGTACCCGGAATTTCCCGTTACATCACCACAAAGAATAAAAAGAATACAAGCGAGCGTATGGAACTCAAGAAATACAATCCTTTCCTGAAGAAGTACACCGTTCACAAAGAAATCAAATAACTTAACTTTATTATACTATGGCAAAGAAAGCGGTTGCAACCTTCAGTGGCGACAAGTCAGCCCTCAGAAACGTTGTAAAATGCATCAAGATGGTCAAATCAGACCGCACCGGAGCTTATATGTTCCAGGAAGAGTTTGTACCTACCGATGAAGTTGCGAATTACTTCAAGAAATAATAAAGTAGGTTAACGCTTAAAATAAAGGCCGTCTGAAAAGTCGGCCTTTATTTAGTTGAATTATTGTTCATCTTTCGACCGGCAGCGGGGACAGGTTGCGGCGGATTTTGTTTTTTGCGTGGAAATGTGTAACTTCAAGAAGTAGTATGCATTTGCAGTTATGAAAGCATCTTTCAAGTTCATCTTTGCAGCCCTCGCCGCCACAGTGACGCTGGCAGCCTGCACCAAGGAAACCACCCCCCCAGTTTTGAAAATGACAAGGTGACCCCGGCCGCCGAAGGCTCCCGCGTCATCGCGGTTTCCTTCGCTACGC
Source organism: Bacteroidales bacterium (assembly GCA_045617505.1). Taxonomy (GTDB): domain Bacteria; phylum Bacteroidota; class Bacteroidia; order Bacteroidales; family UBA932; genus Cacconaster. The sequence continues at coordinate 729 of JAZLIS010000125.1, forward strand.
AAACCAAAACGGCCCTTGCCGATGACGGCCTCCAGCCGAAGTTCTCGCCCAACGATTCTATCCTGTTATCCAACGGAGTGGCCCTCGACACCTGCGATGTAAAGATTGACGATAAGACAGGCGTAGCCACAATCTCCACTGACCTCACCGGTCAGCTTACGGCCGTATATCCATACAAGGCCGCGAAGATGAACGGCAATAAGCCCTGTCAGATTGACTCTGTCATCGTCTCCACCGAGCAGGACGGCACGTTCGCAAGCGCCAACATCTGTATGGCGAAGGAGATTACGGACAAGGCTGTTTTCGAGAACAAGACAGCGTTGTTCTGCATCACTCCCGGTGCGGGTACTGACACCCAGTACGTGGAGGTCAGTGCCGTAGGCCTCGGCATTGCCAACGACATACCGACCGGGTCAACACATACAAGTTTTGACAAGATTCACGTCGCCACCACTACCGCAGACTCCGTATGGGTTTCAATCCTTGTCCCGGACGGTCTCACAATCGGCAAGCTTTCATTCTCCGACGGAACCAACGTGAAGACCGTCACGACGGGTGACAGGGCATCCGAGCCTGTTGCCGTCAACACCATCTACAAAGTGACAGTCCCGAAAAGTTACGCCGTCACCTGCGAGCCTGTCACCATCACGGGAGCATCGTTCAAGGTAATGAAGGGAACCGAGGAAGTGACTAAGGCAAGTCCCGATGATGCCCTCAAGGTCGAAGTCACCTGCCCTAACGGCTACTTAACAGACAAAATTACAGTTTTCAAGACGGGTGACCCCTCAACCACGGTTGAGGTAGGAACCGACGGCAGCTTCACGATGCCGGAGTATGAGGTCACCGTCAAGGTGGAATTCAAGCTTGACGAGTCCGGTGGCGGCACCGAAATGGAACACGGAGGACTTTTAGGGTAAATGGCAATTTGGAAAAAAAACAATAAAAAATAGCAGTCATGAAAAAGATTTTGAAATCAATGGTGCTCGCCTCGCTCGGTCTGGCGATTCTGTTCTCCTGCACCAAAAATGAGCCGGTTGTCGGAACGGCAGACGGAAACGGCCAGATGAAGCTCTCCGTCACCGGCGTGCTCGGCGAGTACAAGGCCGTCGGAGATACGAAAGCCTCGCTCGTCAACACTCCGCGCGTGGGGTGGAGCGGGGGCGAGACCGTCCACGTCTTTCAGCAGAGCGACGGAACGTACCTTGGATCCCTGACTTCCAGCGTGAAGGCGACCGGTGCCAGCGTCGCCACTCTGGGCGGTACAATCAGTTCCGGAACGGGAACGCTGGTGTTCGTTTACACCAATGCCACAATGCCTTCGCTGACAGCAGGCACAGCATACACAAGTCTTGAGATAAGTCTCGCCGAGCAGGGAGCAGACATCCCCTTCGTGGTGTACGGCACCGCGGAATCCCCCGGCACGACAACTGTAAGCGGCCTTGTGGTGAACTTCAGCTTCGCCACTTCGGTTGTCAGCACCTACGCCGCCGGCCTTCCCGCAGAAAAGTCGGTGATGAAGGCAACACTCGGCGACATCAACACAAATTGCGTGCTCACTATCCCGACATCCGGTGACATCACCGTCAGTGGCAGTACCTCCGGCATCATCACCAAGAGCGCCGGCATCGGCAGCACCAACGCAGAGGGACAGGTTCTCTTCGAGATAGCCGTCCCGGTAAGCGAAGCGGCGGCCTCCGGCCGCAGCGTAGAGTTTACGATAGACAGCGAACCATACACCGCCGCTTTCTCCAATGTGGCCATCGAAGCCGGAAAGGCGTATTCGGCAATGTCGGAGAACCATTCAGTTGAGGGAGTGGCTCTCAACAAGACCAGCACCACCATATTCCCCACCGCAACAGAAACGTTGACCGCCACGGTATATCCTGCCAAGTCAAATCAGGGACTGACCTGGAAAAGCAGCAACACCTCAGTGGTCACCGTCGATGGAAACGGTATAATCACAGGCAAAGGCCTCGGCACCGCCACCATCACCGCCACATCACAGGACGACACTTCAATCAATGCCACCTGCACGGTGACGGTCGACAATCACAAGTATGTCGTTATCGGTGGACTGAAATGGGCCACCTGCAACATCGGTGCAGACTCTCCTGCCGACTACTGCTGGTACTTCTCTTGGGGCAACACCGATGGGTATGTTCACAATGGTACAAACTGGGTAAAGGCTTCGGATAATACAAAACTCGGTACCGACGGAAGTTTCAGCAGTGCAAATTACAATAACACCCCCGGCCACAGCCTCTCGGGAGATATCTCTCCTGCAAGCGTGAATGATGCCGCACGAATCAATTGGGGAGGCGATTGGAGAATGCCGACCAAGGAGAACTTCGTGGACCTTGCGGCTAATGGCGTATGGATTTGGACATCCGATTATAACAGCACGGGCAAGTCTGGTTACATAGTTTATGTTGCCAAAGACAATGCGGATAAAGGCAAGGCCAAGATGAATGAAATATGGAAACAATGGAATAGTTCGACTAAGTCATATGACAGCGGTTCAGCTATAACAGAAGGGACCTATTCAGAATCCATCGATGACCACATCTTCTTCCCCGCTGCGGGCAGCGGCTACGGTACCAGCCTCTCCTTTGCGGGCTCCTACGGCTTTTGGTCGAGTGCTTGGGACAGTGCAGACAATGCGTACTACTTTTACTTCTATAGCGGCGATGTCAAACCGCAGAGCTACGGCCTCCGTTACGTCGGCTTCCCAGTGCGCCCAGTCTCAGATTTATAAAACCCAAATTTCCCAAGGCCGCAAGTCAACCCCGGCGGTGCGGGCATCCAAGCAACCTGTCTCCATCTGCCGGCAGTGAGTTCATAACTCACACAACTGAACTTTTTCAGAGTGAAAAGCCTTGATTTTCTCTTTTTTCCGTTGAATTTTCAGGAAATCAGAGAGAAAACGGCGTTTATTCTCTGATTTTGACTCATCTGGGTGATTGGCGATGGCAAACGATGGCGCAGGTACAGGTTACGACTGTACGCATTCAGCCGATAATGCCTTTGTTGATGTTGCGGGTAGCATGGACAGGTCTGCGAAAGGATGCATTGCGGATTGAGCCGTGAAGCTCAGCATCCGTCGCAATCTGTCCACGCCGGCACAAAGAAAGATGGTTGACAGAAACTCTGCTAGCCATCATCCTGGAGCCACTCACGAGGCTCGAACTCGCGACCTGCGCGTTACGAATGCGCTGCTCTACCGACTGAGCTAAAGTGGCCTTTGTCAAAATAAGGTGAGCCTGTAAGCCGAATTCTGTACCCTTTCGGGCTTCTATCATTTATCTGTTGCAGCCTACCCCTCGGCATCGGGCGAGCAACCCTTAAAACCGATATATTTGGCCTTGCAGCCCTCCGGCGCGTACCCGCGAGGCGTCGCCGCCCTGCGTTGTGAGCTCTTGCCTCACATTTTCACCCTTACCGGCGGAGCCGGCGGGTATTTTCTGTTACGCTCGTTCCAAAAACTTACGCCCTTCTGTGCTTTCCACAGGGAGGTGCTCTGCGCTGTCCGGACTTTCCTCACCGCCTGCGCGGCGCGATAGAACGTCTTACCTTATTTTTCGCAAATATATGCTTTTTTTTGGTATCTTTGATATTTGTGATGAAAAATAGAGCATATATATCGTTTCTTGTACTTCTGGTGATTTTCTCTGCTGGATGTTTCGCGGCTTTGGCTCAGGAAAGAGGAGTGAAGACCTATAAAGCATCCGTCGAAAAGTCTTTTCCTCACGATGTGTCATCATATACGCAGGGACTGTTCTTTCACAATGGAATGCTCTATGAATCTTCGGGACAGTACCGCCATTCCAGATTCAGAAAGACTGACCCTGTCACCGGAAAGGCGACGCAGAGCATAAGCCTGGACAGCAGGTATTTTGCTGAAGGGTCCTGTATCCTGAAGGACAAGCTCTACATCCTGACCTGGCGTGAACAGGAATGTCTCGTCTATAACCCTGAAACCCTCCGCTATCTGGGCTCTTTCCGATATCAGGGAGAAGGCTGGGGTCTAACCACCGACGGAACTTCCCTGATAATGAGCGACGGTACCTCGGAGATAAGATTCATAAACCCGGATACTTTTATGGAGATTAAGCGCATTACCGTCACTCTGAACGGCAAACAGCTTGAGTATCTGAACGAGCTGGAGTATATCAAGGGTGAAATATGGGCAAACGTCTATACGTCCGATATGATTGCAATAATTGACCCTCAGACGGGAGAGGTCAAATCCCTTGTCAACTGCAAAGGCCTGCTTCCGCAATCCGAACGCAAGCCTTCCACCGACGTTCTCAACGGGATTGCATATAATCTGGAAGAGAATGCCGTCTATCTGACGGGCAAATACTGGCCCAAGGTTTACAAGATAAAGAAGTTGTATTGACAAATGTCGTTTATGTATCGTGGCATCTATTCATCCCAACTTTTGGAAGAGGCGGTAAACCAATTCGCTTCCCTTCCCGGTATCGGCAGGAGGACGGCTCTGCGGCTTGCACTGCATATCCTTGATGAGCCTCAGGAGAATGTCAACCGGTTTACTGATGCTTTCAAAGCGTTGAAGTCTGATATTCACGTGTGTGAACGGTGTTTTATGATATCCGATGATTCGACCTGTCCCATCTGCGATGACAGAATGAGAGACCGCTCCACAATATGTGTTGTGGAGAGCGTCCGGGATGTGTTGAGCATCGAGAACACAGGGCAGTACAGGGGCTTGTATCATATTCTTGGAGGAATCATATCTCCCATAGACGGGATCGGCCCTTCCGACCTGCATATCCGTGAACTGGTCTCTAGATTGAAGGAGGAGAGTGTTGGAGAGGTTGTACTGGCTCTTAACACATCTATGGAAGGGGAGACCACTTCTTTTTATATCTTTAAGCAAATCAAAGAGTTGCCTGTAAAGGTAACGGCAATAGCAAGGGGTGTCGGTTTCGGTGACGATCTTGAATATGCCGATGAAATCACACTTGGCCGGTCAATCGCCAACAGGCAGCCGTTCAATCCTTAGCGGAAGTTATGAATCATATACTGCTTTTGCTCAAATATCTGCCGTTTCTGCAGAAGATGCTGAAATCTTTCCTCACTGTGAAAAGCAAATCTATAGAGAGGGAGTTCAACGGTTATCTCTACAGCAACCCGATAGGCATCAGTGCCGGAATCGACAGAACAGGATTTTTTTACAGGGAGTTGTCAACTTTCGGCCCATCCTTCATAGAAACGGGCCCGGCAAAGGTTGATCAGATTCTGCGTAATTTGAGGTCAAGGACCGGACGCAGCCCCTATCTGATTGTTAACCTGAACGGACGTCAATCGCTGGTGGAAGGTGTGAACCTCAGGGAGATTGACCGCTCCTGTTCGCTGCTTTATGATTTTGCCGACGCATTGACCATAACGGTTTCAGGGACCGGATATCAGAGCATAATCGACAGGGTCTTGACAATCAGGCAGTATAACGATGATTTCAAGCCTGTGGCAGTCAAATTGACCAATAAGCTGAAGGTGGAGGAAATAGAGCCGATAGTCAGTTACTCTTTGCAGAACGGTGTCGATGCCATTGAGGTGTCGGACATTTTCTTCGATGAAGTTTATGCAATAGCGGGCGGAATAGTTCCGGTGATAGTTATATCGGCACTTACCTGCGACGGGGATGCTTCTACGTTTCTGGAAAGGGGTGCGTCGTTCATAGCCTATGCTCCCCGTAAATCTCTCGGTGGGTTGCTGCGGATAAGAAAGATTCTTAAAACTTTGATTAATCAATGACAACTGCTTCCATTTGCACAATCGGTGACGAAATTCTCATCGGCCAAATTGTCGATACGAATTCATCGCATATCTCACGGGCTTTGAATGAATCAGGCATAAAGGTCCTTTATATGACCTCTATTTCCGATGATATCAGCGACATAGTGTCCCAGCTTTCACACTGCCTCGACATATCTGATATCGTGATAGTGACGGGAGGTCTCGGCCCTACGAAAGATGATATCACGAAGGAAGCCCTGATGAAGTTGAGCGGTTCTTCCAGGTATGTGGAGTCTGAAGTACAGATGGAGATAGTTCGCCGCATTCTCGATGTCAGGGGAATGCCGATGCTTGATACAAATAGGGCACAGGCACTTGTTCCCGACAAGGCTGTGGTGATACCCAATGAATTGGGTACTGCTCCCTGTATGGCATTCCACGGGCTGGGACAGCACGGCAGTTCTTCGCTTTACTCTTTGCCGGGAGTTCCGTTCGAGGCTCTGGGACTTCTCCCGGCGGTTATGGACGATATCCGTGCCAGATTTGCACTGGACAAAATAACGCATTGTACAATAAATACTTTCGGGATTCCTGAGTCGGTCCTTGCCGACAGGATCAAAGAGTGGGAGGCTTCACTACCAGAAAATGTCAAACTTGCATATCTGCCCAATTCCACTCTCGGTGTCCGGCTGCGTCTGACCCAGTTCGGAGGGCGGGCTGATTTTTCTCCCCTGATTTCCAGACTGAACGCCTTGCTGGGTGATGCCATCTATGGTTATGGAGACACCTCTCTTCAGGAAGAGATAGGGAAGATACTCAGATCCAAAGGAAAGACAATGTCTGCTGCGGAATCCTGCACGGGGGGCAGAATCTCCGAACTGATGACCTCCATTCCCGGTTGTTCCGATTATTACAAAGGATCCGTGACTTCCTATTCAAACAGTGTGAAAACGGATATTATTGGAGTATCTCCAGATGTAATAACGAAGTACGGAGCAGTGAGCGAGCAGTGTGTCCGGCAGATGGCCGAAGGAGTCCTCAGGCGGCTTGACACCGATTATTCGGTAGCAACTTCCGGCATTGCAGGCCCGGGGGGTGGCTCACCGGAAAAGCCTGTGGGGATGGTCTGGACTGCAGCGGCAAGGCGTCTTGATGACGGTTCGGTCGAGGTGTTTGCAAGAAAAGTCCAGTTCCGTTCGACACGGGCTGTCAATATCGAAAGATTTGCCTCCAGCGCATTGGATCTGCTGCGCCGTCATATCCTGTAAGGATTTTTCAGAGCATCTTCTTTCTGCGAAAGAGAATAAGGGCGGCTATCACGCAGACAACCATCGTGCTGAGGACTATGATGAAGTCCTTGCCGTCTCCCAGAAGAGGCAGCTTGACATTCATACCATAGATGCTTGCAATAAGGGTGGGCGGCATCAGCAGCAGGGATACGAGGGTGAAGACCTTCATTATCTTGTTCTGGTCCAAGTTGATGAGACCGAGGACCGTGTTTTGGAGATATTCCAGACGCTCGAAACTGAAATTGGTATGGTTGATTAGCGAGGCCACGTCCTTGAGCAGGATGTTGAGTTTGTTTCCCGCTTCATCGGGAGTTTTGTCGCTCTTGAGAATGCTTGAAATCATCCTCTGCTTATCGACGATATTCTCCCTGACAATCATTGTGTTTTCCTGCAACTGGTTGATATCCAGCAGGAGTTCGTCGTTAACGTCTTCTCCGAGGCTGACCCTTTTGCTGTATTGTGCAATCTCTTTGGACATCAGCTCAATCATATCGGCATCAAGGTCGATACGGTTCTCCAGGATACCTATCAGAATGTGGAATCCGGAGGGGTAGAGTCTGATATTTGAAAGGATACGGCGTTGGATATCGGTGAAGCTGCGGAGGGGAACCTGACGTATGGAAGTGAAGGTATCTCCCGTAAGGATGAATGACACGGACTCCATACTGTAGCTTTCTGCGCTTGGAATCAGGAAGTTCGTGTTGACGAATATGGAATCGACGGATTCGTAGTAGCGGGATGAACTTTCAATCTCTTCCGCCTGAGCACGGCTCTGAAGAGTCGTGTTGAGAAAAATCTCCACGGCTCTTTTCTCTTCTCCGGTAGGGGTGTCAAGATCCAGCCAAAGGGCGTCCTTGACGGAGATTGATTTCAGAATGTCGGTGGTCTGCGAAAGCTCCACCCGACCATTTACTTTGTAAAAAATCTGAACCATCGCCTCTGCTTTTTTTAATTTTCTACTCCGTAAGTGCCGCAAAGATAAAAATTAATTTCTCAAAAATCTTAACTTTATATAAAATATCATAATTGCTATGAAGTGTTTCTATCGGATTGTCTTGTTGACGATATCTTTTCTCTCAGCCTCCCCGATTTGGGCAGGAATTGTCGTGGTTGCTGACAACGGCAGTGTTGTGCGAAATGTCAATTGCTCTGACGGGCAGGTGCATACGGCATTTTATGGCCTGACCGGGAACGAGGATGGCTTCATAAAGGAAACTTCCCGTGAATTCTCATTTCTGGCGGACGGAAAACTCTATTCCGGTGACAGCCGATGGAAGGGGATTGAAGTCTCCTCGGACAGTTGCACCGTCGTCTCCCTGACCAGCGGGGACGACCGCCTGAAGGTTGAACTGATATATACGAGTTATCCTGATCTTCCTCTTGTCCGCAAGGAGATTCGAATCACTAATGCAGGGAGTGACGACATCCGCATCGAAGGCGTCAACGTCGAGGATCTGGAACTGGCCCTCGACTGCACACATTCTCAGATATACCGTTCATACGGACGGTTCCAGACGCTCGGCCCGTATTGCGGAGACTGGGACGACCCTCTTGTTGTGGTTCATCACGCGAGGGATCAGCGGGGGCTGGCAGTGGGCAACGAGACAATCGGCATACTCAAGCGTACATCTGTTTTCGAGGATGGAAAGAGCCTTCTTGCCGGTACGACGATGCCGGACCGGAACTATCCGTTCCGCCGCTGGCTGGTGCCGGGACAGAGTTGGACAAGCGCCCCGGTATTCACCGCACCATACGAAGGTCGGGACTATCAGCGTGTCGTAAGCACAACGGTTCAGGACTATATCCGCAAGTATATGGGCGTGCGTATAGAAAAGCTTGACCACAAACCTCTCTTTGTATATAACACCTGGGTCCCGTTCTATCGCGACATCAACGAGACACTTGTTCTGGAAGTTGCCAGAGCCGCGGCTGAGTGTGGCGTGGAGGAGTTCATCATTGACGACGGGTGGCAGAACAACGGTGGCAGCGGTGGCAGTCTGGCGAATAAGGACAAATCCAAGGAGGACTGGGCCATCGACACCAAAAAGTTCCCGAATGGCCTTAAGCCTGTCTTTGACAGCATCAAGGCTCTTGGAATGAAGTCTGGGATCTGGCTGAGTGTAGGCCGTCTCGATTCCGATGCCGCAACTGTGCGTGAGCATCCCGGCTGGATCGTGCGTGACTCTTTCGACAATATGACTGACCTTCATACAGGCAGCGGCAGCAACGTTACCGCCTGTATGGGTACTGAGTGGTGCGACTATATCAAGGATATCATTCTCCATAATGTCAAGGCGTACGGGATACAATACGTCAAGCTCGACCTTGCTATAGTCACCAGCGCATACGTCTATGACCCGGGGCATACCGGATGCTATGCCGCTGACCACAAATATCACCGTGACCACGAGGAGTCATACGATGTCATCTATGAAAAATGTATGAAGATGTTCGATGACCTTCACGCGGAAGCGCCGGATCTTTTCATCGACTGTACTTTCGAGACTGCCGGCAAGTTGCAGCTTATGGACTACGGCATCGCAAAGCACGCGGAGGGGAACTGGCTGTCGAACGTCGAAGAGTACTCTCCCGCAGGAGCATTGCGCGTGAGGGAACTCGGATGGGTGCGCACTCCGGCACTGCCTGCAACGTCTCTCGTGATAGGGAATCAGCGCCTGGACCAGCCGTTGCATCTGCTGGCCTACAAATCCCTGACAGGCACGCTCCCCATTATGCTCGGAGACCCCCGCAAACTGAGTGGGGAGGAACGGGCGGAATTCAGGGTCTGGTCGTCGTGGGTCAAGTCTCTGGAGAAGAGACACGGCATAATGTCATTCCGTCAGGACCTGCCGGGATTCGGTATGCCTCGTGTGTGCGGTTGGGACGGTTTCTGCCGCATCAATACCGAAACCTGCAGCGGAGGTCTTGTGGGCATCTTCCGTGAAGGGTCGGCGGAAACGACGCGTGTCGTCACTGTACGGGACCTCGACCCGGAAGTGTCATATAGCGTAAGACAGGGTCCTGACGGCCGTGAAATCGCACGTATGACCGGAGACGAACTCGAGAAGAAAGGCTTCAGTGTCACCCTTGAAGAGGAGTTCTCGGGTGAACTGTTTGAAATCAGCAGGTATTGAGAGTTATTTCAGGATTGAGAACTGCTTGCCCGCAGATGACATCGACTTAGGCATCATTGCGCAGTGGAATGATGGCGACGATAGATCCTTCACGCATCTTCAAAGGCAGGGAAGGTGATGGTCAATTCCGAACAGGCAGATGATGCCCTTCTTTGTCAAGGGCGGGATAGAGGGCGTGTGAGAATTGTACGATTCTGCGGATAAATGTTTCGGGGTCTATTTGGCGGTCTGCCCCGGCGATTATCCTGACGAATGTCTTTTATTCGATTATTCGAAGCACTGGTCCATTGCGCGGCCTACCCAAACTTGAGGCTGATTGAGATTGAAGAGGCCTGCTATCGTCGCTGCCACATCATATTGCATCATACTTTCGGTGAATTCGCCACCCTTCTTGATGCCCTTCCCGGCTATGATGAAGGGAGTCTCATATTCAGCGGGGGTGATGCCGCCATGGCCGGTGCCGATTCCACCATGGTCGGAAGTGATGATGACAGTAGTGCTCCCGGCTATTCCGGTCTGCTCTATTGCAGCGAGGATGCGCGCAATCTCGCCGTCAAGAAACTTCATCTCATTGTGGTAAGTCTCTGAACCCCAACCTGTGGCGTGACCTTCATGGTCGGGATGGTCGTATGATATTGTGAGGAGGGTCGGTTTCTCATTCTTTATGAAATTGATGGACTTGTCTGTGATGTCGGTGGGGAGTTCATTGTTTGCCTGCTCGAAATAATCACAAGCAAGAGAATCCACAAGGTGGTGGATAGTATCCCATTCATAGACAGCACCTACCTTGCTCTCCTTCATCTGGCTCTTCACGAGGTAATGGATGGTGGGGAAGATGCCGTGTTCGTTCACAACGCGGGAGGGAAGTTCGGGAACCTGTGAATACCATTCGGTGTAACCGGTGAGTTCTGTGCCTGCACCCATAAACATCGAGGCCCAGTTGATGGCACTTGACGTCTTGAATACACTGCGTTTTGCGAGAGTCCAGCAACCGTCGTCCATAAGTTTGCTGACAGTAGGCATCTCTTCGCGGACAAAGTCTGCGGAAGACATGCCGTCAAGGCCGATGAGGATTACGTGTTCTGTTTTGGGAGCGTTCTTACTACAGGAGACCGCGAGGAGCATCAATACTGATGCAAGAGTGATTCTGGCTATTGATTTCATATTCTTTAACAAATATAACAATAAAAAACAAGTTCTCAATCAGCGTTCCTCGAAGGTGCCGTCATCGAAGAAGACGATTATTCTGTCGATTTTTTTGCCATGGGTAGGGTGTTGTTCCTGTTTTTTTTTATTCTCAGGAGGTTCAGAAGGGGTTTGCTGGGGCTCAATCGTCTCAGTATCAAATAGAGAACCTTGTATTTCCATATTACCTGATACTTGTGAATTTTCTTTGTAAGGTTTTCCTTTACCCAAAAGCAGCCAGTCTGCATTCAAATTCGGAAAACTGGTCATCATTTTTTGGATAAACTCAAAACTCGGATTGTTTCTCCCGGAAAGTAGATGAGAAAGGCCGGATCTCTGGATTCCCATAATTTCGCAGAAACGGGTAGGGGAGAGTGATTCCATCTCCAAAAATTGGTGAAGACGAGAGTTCATATTTGTAAAATGTATAAATTATAAAAGTACAATACGAATCAAGCGCATTTTTACAAAGCGGAAGTAAAGTTACAAAATTTATTTCACTTTACAGAAATAAATGATTAAGTAGTGTATTATTTTTCTGCAACCAGTTGAAGAAATAGTTGATACTATTTATATAAAATACTGGTTATGTGTAGGTAAAGTATTAAATCTATCTTTAAATATATGCTATTTTATAAACAAAGTTGAATAAAAGCATTTAAAAGCTTTATATAAATAGAATAAACCACAGAGTTTGAGTGATTTATGTCTTTCTTGAATAAATATTCACTCTTTTCTGCCTGAAAGATGACGATAGCTAACAGTTCTACCTACGGAATTATGTACAAGTTTGTAAATACAATAGTCTATCTACATCTGTAAATATTGATGTATACAAAAATAAATAGAATTTTATTGAAATTAACAAAATTCAATTTCTTTACGATATATTCGTACGATTGTGAATAAAGTTTTAAATTTGCCCGTCATTTTACGATATGATACCTGAAATTTCTATAGAATCCTTTGATTATGAGCTCCCTGAGAGCAGAATTGCCAAGTATCCGCTTTCAAACAGAGATGACTCGAAATTGTTGGTTTGCACACGTGAGACAGGCTATTCACCGATGGAGGCAGGATTTGCGGATATAGCGGAATATCTCCCTGAAAAGGGGGTTATGGTGTTCAACAACACCAAAGTTGTTCCTGCGAGGATATTGTTTACGAAAGATACCGGAGCCGTTGTGGAGGTCTTCTGTCTTGAACCTGATACACCTTCTGACTATCAATTATGTTTTTCCCGTACTGAAAAATGTCGTTGGAAGTGTATAATAGGCAATCTTCGCCGTTGGAAATCCGGCCTGCTGACACTTCAGCTCGATGATGGAGTTTCCCTTACAGCGGAGCTTGTCTGTCATCAGGAAAAGGAACTTGTCGTGGAATTTGCATGGACAGGCTCTCTGCCTTTTTCAAAAATTATTGAAATGGCAGGGAAAATACCTATTCCTCCCTATCTGAACCGTAATACCGAAGAGATTGATGTAACCCGTTATCAGACTTGGTATGCACTCAGGGAGGGGTCTGTTGCGGCGCCTACTGCGGGCCTTCACTTCACGGATAAGGAACTCTCCGCCATAGACCGCAGAGGTCTTATTCGCCAAAATATATGCCTCCACGTAGGAGCGGGTACTTTCCTTCCCGTAAAAAGCAGGATGATAGAAGGACATAAGATGCATACCGAGCCTTTTTCCGTTACAAAACACCTTCTGAAGACCTTGATTGACAATGTCGGAAATCCGGTAATTTCCGTGGGGACGACATCCACGAGATGTCTGGAATCTCTCTATTTTCTTGGGGTCCACTGCATTGAAACAGGGTTTCCGGGGATTGTGACGCAGTGGGAACCCTACAGGGATGAAGGCTATTCTTACTCTTTGAAGGATTCTCTGGAGGCTCTTTTCGTCTATATGGAAAGGAAAAACATAGAAGAAATGGCATCACGAACCGGCATAATCATAGTTCCCGGCTATCAGCTCCGGGTATGCGACTATCTTGTGACCAATTTCCATCAGCCCAAAAGCACCCTTCTGCTGCTTATTTCAGCGTTCATAGGTGATACCTGGCGCGAAAACTACCGGTTTGCGCTTCAAAACGGATTTCGTTTTCTGAGTTATGGGGATTCTTCTCTTCTTCAACTCAAGAAAGATTGATATATTTGCACGTTATGATAAGAAAATATAGAGTATATATACTTTTCGCCCTTATTCTGGCGGTCGCAGTTGTTTTATATGCAATCTTCAAAGGTATCTGGACCTTCCCGAACTTGTCGGTGGGGAAAGGCGTCGGTCTGCTTCTCAATGCGGTTGCTTCCGCCTTGTATTGTCTGGCCCTTTCGTTCAGCGTGGTCAGCGGACGTAACAAACTGAAGGCTTCCTTCGGAAAAGCCTCTGTGATCGCTCTCTGGAGCGTGGTTCTGGGGCTTGCAGGAAAGTTTGTCAGTGAGTACCTGCTTCCCGGGGGCAGTCCTCTTGTCCTGCCGTTGTCAATGGCGGGGATTCTTGCAGTGACGCTGATTATCTATTTGAAATGCCGGAAAAGAGCTGCCGACAAGGTTTCTTCCACGGCCATAAGAAAAAGTGCCGCGGTGTCCGGTCAGTTGAAATACACCTACCCGGTGCTTTACGGCGCTCTCACTGTTATGATGGCGGCCGATATAATCCATTATTCAGTCACATTCAGGGGAGTGTCCTGGAACCAGGAGACTTTAATTCCTCTTGTTGTAACACTCATTTCGCTGATTTTGTGGAGAATCGTCAAATGGAGAGGACCTCTGGCCATTGCTGTGGCCACGGATATATTCTATTTGTCCGCATTGCTTCACGCATTTGATTATACCTGCGGCTTTCAGGCGTTGGGAGCCTCTCTGGCTGCTTTTCTGGTTTTTGTTTCAGTTATTATTCCGATATCGGACCTCTATTTCAGAAAAGAAGAGAATATATGAATTACGATGATATAAGGCCATATACCGATGCAGAGGCCTGTGAGGCTTTGAAACGTGTCTCCGAAAGTGTTTACGTTGATAAAATATCCGATTTCCTTTTTCCCGGTCAGGATCCGGCACTTCTCAGGTACCTGCTTGCAAGTGTGAAGGACGTTGATGATTTCCAGACGAGGATAATGTACAGGGCCGTAGAAAGTATAATAGACAAGACTTCCGACGGCCTGACATACGACGGTCTGGAATATTTCGAGGGGGGCAAGACCTATCTGATGCTCTCCACTCACAGAGACATTGTTCTGGATCCCGCTTTGATACAATGGGTGCTGAAGGCCAACAAAATGCCTCTGACAGAGATAGCTGCCGGTGACAATCTGATTTCCACCCAACTTCTCGAAGATCTTATGAGATCAAACAGAATGATAAAAGTGATTCGCAGCTCCAACCCAAGAGAGGTTTACAACTCATCCATAGTGCTTTCTTCCTATATGAGGGAGCGTATTCATGACCCTAAGGCTCCGGCTTCAATATGGATTGCTCACAGAAACGGACGCACCAAGGACGGCCGCGATGCGACTGAGCAGGGGCTTGTGAAGATGATATCGATAAGCGGTGAGACGGACTTTGTGAAAAATATCGGCGAACTGAATATTATGCCTGTGGCAATCTCTTATGAGATAGAGAGTTGTGATCTTCTCAAGGCCATGGAGGTCCATATCAGAAGAGCCACCGGTTCCTATCACAAGAAGGAAGGGGAGGATACCGCAAGTATCATCCAGGGTATTGTGCGGCCCAAGGGCCGAATTCATATCAGTTTCTGCCCCCCAATAACGAAGG
Organism: Bacteroidales bacterium; assembly: GCA_045617505.1. Classification (GTDB taxonomy): domain Bacteria; phylum Bacteroidota; class Bacteroidia; order Bacteroidales; family UBA932; genus Cacconaster. The sequence continues at coordinate 15,872 of JAZLIS010000125.1, forward strand.
CGGAGATAGAAGATGCTGCCTCTTTTGAGAAGAATGAACGTTACCGCCGTCTGGCGGAAATCATAGATGTCCGTCACAGAAAGGGGTTCCGTATATGGCCCAACAATATTGCCGCCGCGGAAATTGTCAGAGGGCTGTCGGCAAGCGATACCAAGGCTACGGAATCATTCCTGTCATATGTGGCAAGAAGGCTTGAGGAAGTACCGGAAGGCCTTGACAAAGAGGCTGTAAGAGATATCCTTATTGAGATTTATGCCGCTCCGGCACTGAATGTGTGAGTATCCTATTCCGGATAGTTCAGATTGTCCGGCGTGAGATTTTCCAATACCTCGTGCAGATATTTTCCTGCCTCTCTTCGTGCGGTGGGAAGGTCCTGAAAGCTCCAGTTTCCACAGTCCCGAGGACTGGCTCCGGGGATTTCTCCTTCGTAATTTTCTATGAATGAGAAGGTTTCTCTCATAAGACCTGTTATGTCATTTGGCTGGAGATCGCCCTTTAAAAGCAGATAGCAACCAGTCAGGCAGCCCATAGGGCCCCAGTAAACAATTTTGTCGGCCCATACAGGATGATTCCTGAGGAAGGTGGCTGCAAGGTGTTCAATGGTATGCATAGATTCGGCTCCGGCTGCCGCTTCGCGGTTGGGCTCCTTCATTCTTATGTCAAAGGTGGTGACAACCTGCCCCCCGACATTGTCCTTGCGGGAAACGTAGATTCCGCGCAGAAGTCTGGTGTGGTCAATCGTGAAACTGGGTATTTTTTTCATATCAGGGACAATTTATAAAAAAATAACGGATAGTTTGCTAATTTTGTGAAACCGCTTGCAAATATGGAACAAGTTTTACGTTTTCTCCGTGACCTGAACCTCAATAACAACAGGGAATGGTTCAATGCCCATAAGTCTGAATATCTTGAGGCGAAGCGTATTTTTGATGCTTTTGCTCTCGATTTGTGCGAAGGAGTGAGGGTTTTTGACCATTCTATCGGACCCCTCGGAATCGGTGACATAACCTACCGTATCTATCGGGACATCCGTTTTTCTCCCGACAAATCACCCTATAAGTGCCATTTTGGAGTATTCATCTGTCCGGAGGGGAGAAAATCCGGGTATTGCGGCTACTATTTTCAGGTCAGCGCAGCTGACAAAGGAGGCTGGGAGAGCTCTCATATAGTAGCGGCAGGGGATTATATGACAGAACCCAAGGTGTTGAAAATAATCAGAGAAGACATTGAATTGGGAGGAGGGGATTTCCGTAGGATATGTCAGCGGGCCGACAGACGTTTTTCCATCGACACCGGCAATTCTCTCAAGAAGGTGCCAAGAGGTTTTCCCACTGATTCTCCGGATTCAGACTTTTTTAAACTCAAGAATTTCTGCCTTGTATATCATCCTGACGAATCGTTTGTCACATCATCTGATTTAAAGAATAACCTTATATCAATGTTCAGGAGTGCCGCACCGTTCGTGGCTTATGTAAATAGAGCAGTGAAGTACTCCAGAGAAGAAGAAATAGTACCGGATTGGGCACGCCCAAAATGATATAAAAATAACATAAGCCTCGTACCAGCCTTGGCCGGGGCACAGATAAACAAAAAAAATGGAAGTATCTTTAAAGCATCTAAGCAAGTAGGCCAGTCATTCTATGGGTTCGCAGCCCAGCAAATAGTATGGTCCTGCGAGTCTGTAGAATGAATATTGGCCGTTAGATGCCGTATAGAAGCTTAC
>JAZLIS010000126.1:0-11143 GCA_045617505.1 Bacteroidales bacterium
ATACGCGAGTCACTCGCGTATTGCGCAACTTTAGGAAGAATTCTTTTTGTCGTGTAAAGAATTTTTTCTAAATTTGTAAAGATATGACGAGAGAATCCAAGCATAAACTTATCATAGCCTTCTGTTGCGGCTTGGCGGGCGTCGCTCTGATGCTCGGGATTGATTTCGCCGCCGGCAGGACATCCACCAACGACTACTGCGCATCCTGCCACGTCCACCCCGACGCGGACAAGAGTTGGAAACAGAGTTCCCACTTTCTGAATGCTTCCGGTACGATGGCCGACTGCGCGCAGTGCCACCTTCCCCCCAAGGACAACTACTTCCACCATATGGCCGCCAAGGCGGGCACGGGGATGAAGGATCTGATGTCCTATATCTTCAAGGATACGGAGAAGATTGACTGGGAATCCAGAAAGGATCTGGAATACGCTTCGGGTATCGTATTTAACGAGTCCTGTCTCAAATGTCATCATAACCTCTATCCCGAGGGTATAAGCGATGACGGCATATCGGCTCATCTCTACTATGACGAACACGCTGAGGAACTTGACTTGCAGTGCATCAACTGCCATCTGGACGTGGGCCACTTCAATCCGAACTATACACACCAGCGTTTGAACGGGCTGATTGGAAGCTCTTCTTCCGAATTGAAGGAAAAGTTCGCCCGGGCCACTGAGGTGACCTCTTTTGAATCCTTTGAAGAGCATATTCCCGGTACTTCCGTGAGTTTGAAGATGGTGGCTGTTCCCGGAGGATGCTTCGCAATGGGAAGTCCGGAAAACGAACCTTTGCGAAATGAGAATGAAGGTCCGCAGCGTCAGGTGACGGTGTCGGATTTTTTTATGGGAGAGATGGAGGTTACTTGGGATCAGTACTGGGCTTTCTACAATGAGACGATGTCCGAGGGACGCACTCCTCCGGAGACGATATACAAGCATAACTCAACTCCCGGCATTGATGCCGTGAGTGGGCCGACCCCTCCTTTCGGGAATCCCGATCAGGGATGGGGGATGAAAGACCGCCCGGCCCTTACGATGACGCACTATGCCGCGGAGACATTCTGCCAGTGGCTCAGCCTCAAGACAGGCAAGCATTACAGGCTTCCGACTGAGGCTGAATGGGAGTATGCTGCCCGGGGAGGTTCACCGACACCGTATTTCTTTGAGGGGAATCCTCGTAAATTCTCTTCAAAAGGATTCCTGAAAGGTATATTCAAACCCGATACGGCGGTGATAAACCGTTATGTGGTCTATGCTCTCAACAGCCGGAACCGCACCCATACTCCAGACAAGGTGGCTCCGAATCCTCTCGGACTCAAGAATATGCTCGGCAATGTGATGGAGTATTGCTCGGACTGGTATGCGGAGGACGCATATTCCTCTCTGAAAGACGGCGTCGTTGACCCGAAAGGGCCCGAAAGCGGGACTGAACACGTGGTCAGAGGAGGACTCTACAACAGCGATGCCGCGGAGGTCCGCAGTGCTTCCAGAGCATCCACCAGTCACGATGCCTGGCTGAAGACCGATCCCCAGAAGCCCAAGAGTATCTGGTGGTATTCGGATATCAAGGGGATAGGATTCCGAGTGGTGTGCGACTTGCCTGAAACAATCAAATAACCATAATATTATGAGCAGCAAAAATTTTAACCGCAGAGAGTTTCTCTCAATGTCAGCAGTCATCGGAGCCGGCGCAGTAGTGGCTCCTTCAATCCTTTCATCCTGCACCAAGGGAAGCGGCAGCACGCCTCTTCGTCCGGCAGGTTCCTATTACGTTCCCGAACTTTCCGACAAGGCTGATGCCGGCCGTGAACTGAAGGTGGGCGTCATCGGATGCGGCGGACGCGCCACAGGTGCTACCATCAATCTCCTCGATGCAGCTGACGGCATCACCGTCTATGCAGCGGGTGACGTATTTGCGGACAGAATAGAAAGTTTCCAGAAGACTATCGGCGAGAGAGGTCAGCAGGTCGCCCCCGAACGCGTATTCGTGGGTTTTGATGCCTACAAGAAAGTCATCGACAGCGGAGTCGATATGGTCATCATCGCAACACCTCCCGTATTCCGTCCCGAGCACTTCAAATATGCGACAGAAAAGGGAGTCCACTCATTCCTTGAGAAACCCATTGCAGTCGATGCCAAAGGCTACCGTACGATTATGGCAGCCGCAAAGCAGGCTGAAGCGAAAGGCTTGAGCGTCGTCACTGGTACTCAGCGTCATCACCAGCGTCCTTACGTAGAGGCTTTCAAGCTCATCCAGGAAGGCGCTATCGGTGAGATTACCGGCGGTAACGTATATTGGAATCAGGGTATGCTCTGGTATCGCGAGCGCGAAAAGGGCTGGAGCGATATGGAATGGATGATCCGCGACTGGGTCAACTGGAAATGGCTCTCAGGAGACCATATCGTCGAGCAGCACGTCCACAATATTGACGTGTTCCTCTGGATGTCCGGAATGCATCCCGTTAAGGCCACAGCATTCGGTGCGAGACATCGCCGCAAGACAGGTGACCAGTACGACCAGTTCAGCGTCGATTTTGAATTCGAGAACGGCATTCACCTTCACAGTATGTGCCGCCAGATAGACGGTACAAGCACCAACATTTCCGAATTCATTCAGGGCACGAAGGGAAGTTGGAACAGCGACGAACACGTTATCAAGGACCTCAAGGGCAATGTGCTCTGGAAATATGAAGATGATCCCAAGTTCTCACAGTTCGACCCCTACGTACTTGAGCACGTCGACTGGGTCAACCACATCAGAAGAGGGGAGGCCCACGTAGAGGCGGACGAGACCGGAATCTCAAGTCTTGCAGGCGTGATGGGGCGTGAAGCCGCATATACCGGGCAGACCGTTGAATGGGATGCCATCAGCAATTCAGACCTCGACTATATGCCTGCCAAACTGGAATTGGGAGCAATGCCTATGTCCGAGTACAAAGTTGAAGTTCCTGGTTCAGCCGAAGAGTAAACCATAAGGAGAAAAAGGATTTCATTATGGATAGACGAAATTTTATCAAGACATCTTCATTCGGTCTGACGGCGGCGGCTGTTGCCGGCAGCGGTGTGGCTTCACTTTCATCCTGCTGCAATACGCCTGCCGCTGCGAAGAAGGAAGTATCGCTCAACATATCATTTCAGGAAGGAATCGCTCCCGGAGAGAACTTGAACGAAAAGTTCGACTTTATGGAGAAACTGGGAGTCGTAGGTTTCGAGCCCGGCGGTGGAAATCTGGCCGCACGTGTTCCTGAAATAGAGAATGCCCTCAAGGGACGCAACATCAAGGTCTCTGCAATCTGCGCAGGGTTCGATGGCTTCATACTGGCTGAGAATCCAGCCGAGAAGGCTGAGTTCGATTCCACTATGAGGGATATTATCGCCGCTGCCGGGCAGCTCGGCTCCACGGGTGTGATAATGGTGCCGGCCTTCAACGGCCAGCTCCCCTGCAAGCCTCATACCCGCCAGACCCGTGAGTTCCTTGTGGAGGAACTTGCAAAATTGGGCGAGTATGCTCTCAAATGCGGTACTACAGTAATTTTGGAGCCTCTGAACCGCGAGGAGTGCCACTATCTTCGTCTTGTATCCGATGCCGCTGCCATCTGCCGCGACGTAAATTGCGAAGGCGTGAAATGTATGGGCGACTTCTGGCATATGAAAGAGGAGACTTCCGATTATGCGGCCTTCATCGCAGCTGGGTCTAAATATCTTCAGCACGTCCATATGGCAAGCCGTGGGACACGCTGTATGCCCGGTGAGGATGGTGACAAGGACAACTACGTTGACGGATTCCGCGCGCTCAAGGAGATTGGATACGACAAGTATGTCAGTTTCGAGTGTGGGTGCCACGGCGACCGTGCACTCTGCGTCCCCGCAGCGGTGGAACTGATACGTTCACAGTGGGAACAGGCGTAGAATATTTTTCCTCTTTTCGGATAATTTTTATAAATTTGCCGCGCTTTTCAGAAGATTCATAAACTCAAATATTTAAACACAAAAAAATGGCTAAAATTAAAGTTGGTATTAACGGATTCGGCCGTATCGGCCGTATGGTATTCCGTGCAGCAGTTGAAAATTTCAACAATGACATCGTAGTTGTAGGTATCAATGACCTTCTCGATCCTGATTATCTTGCTTATATGCTGAAGTATGATTCAGTTCACGGTCAGTTCAACCACGACATCAAAGTTGAAGGCAACTTCATGATCGTTGACGGCAACAAGATTCAGGTCTTCGCTGAAAAGGATCCTGCAAACATCACCTGGGGTGCTCTCGGTGTAGATGTAGTCGTTGAGTCAACCGGTTTCTTCCTCACAGAAGAACTCGCTTCCGCTCACCTGACAGCCGGTGCAAAGAAGGTCATTATGTCCGCTCCTTCAAAAGATGCAACTCCTATGTTCGTCTATGGTGTAAACCACGAAACTTACGCCGGCCAGAAGATTATCTCCAACGCATCCTGCACAACCAACTGTCTTGCTCCCATATCAAAGGTTCTTAACGACAAGTTCGGTATCGTACGTGGTCTGATGACTACAGTTCACGCTGCTACAGCTACCCAGAAGACCGTTGACGGCCCTTCAAAGAAAGATTGGCGTGGCGGACGCGGTATCCTCGAGAACATTATTCCTTCATCAACAGGTGCCGCCAAGGCTGTAGGTAAAGTTCTTCCCGTTCTCAACGGCAAGCTTACCGGTATGAGCCTCCGCGTTCCCACTTCTGATGTTTCATTCGTTGACCTCACCTGCGAACTTGCAAAGCCCGCTACTTACGATGAAATCTGCGCCGCCATGAAGGCCGCTTCAGAAGGTGAACTCAAGGGAATCCTCGGTTACACTGAAGATGCAGTCGTCTCAACTGACTTCCGCAACGATGCCCGCACTTCAATCTTTGACGTGAAGGCCGGTATCCAGCTCGATCCCACTTTCGTAAAGGTTTGCGCCTGGTATGACAACGAATGGGGTTATTCAAACAAAGTTTGCGAAATGGCCAAGGTTATCAGCAAATAGTTCGTTAAAAAAACAGATAATTTTCAGCCAGCCGGACTTATGTCTGACTGGCTGATTTATTTCCGGGATGAGGAGATTCAGGGAGATGGTTACGGATACAAAATAACGGGTCCCTTGAGGATCTCCTTCAAGGTATCAATATCTATATCCTTGGCTATGATGGTTTTGTCATAGTCGAGCAGATAGAGGTGGGGGACATACTCAAGGTCATAAAGGCGGTGCATTTCGCTCTCCCCGTTCTTGTCCCAAAGGTAGCGCCAGTTTTTAGGACCTTTCTTCACATACTCTTTCCATAGTTGTTCATCTTTTCCCGTATAGACTGCAACTACCCGGATGCTGTTGGCATTCAGAGTGGATTTGAGTTTTATCAGTTTCTTTGTCATTTCCTCGCATTCCTGGCAGGAGACAAGGTGAAAGAGGATCAGAGTCAGTTCGGGGCCGCATTCGTCATAGAGGGTTGACAACTTCCCCTTGGAGTTGTGAAGAAGCAGATTCTTGGCCTGCGAATAGACCGGATTCATCTTTTCTCTCTCCAGACTATAGGAGATGCGGTCCAGATATTCAGGAGACCAGTACCACGGCTCTCCGATTATGTATTCCCTTGCTATGTTGATTGCACCTTGCTGCAAGGCATACTTTCCGCTTGCGCGGAGGTAGTTGAAAAGGTTGAAGAAAACGTCCCTGTAGAGGGTGGTGTCACCGTCAACTTTTTTATAAAAACTTTTTGCCACATTGTCCACGTCTTCGGTCAGAACCGGATCCAGCTGCTTGAAAATATTGTCATAGAGCTCCCCGAAGTCCTTGAAATCTTTGTTCTTCATCCCGAGAAGTTGCGACAGAACCCTCGGATTGATTTTTCTGCCGACAATCACGTTCTGGCAGTCAAGAAGATACATCATCGGGGTCGTGAAGATACCATATTTCTTGTGCATTAGGCTTTCCGCTTCAGGGTCCCACAAGTTCACAACTCTTACCTTGGGATTGGCGATGCTGTCGAAATGAGCCGCAGTGTATCTCTTCCAGGCGGTGCTGTCGGTGTCCGTATTGACAGTCACAAGGCAGAGAGACTCACCGTCGTAACTTTTGAGCAGGGATACCAGTCCGTCCGTCTGTTTGGCGCAGGTCGAACAACCGGGCTCATAGAAATAGAGTACCTTGAGGGGGGAGTCTATATTCCTGAGACTTACAAGCATCCCTTGGGCATCAGGCAATTCAAGCTCCGGAGCCGGACATCCGAGAAGTGAACTTTCGGTGAATTCCACGAATGTCGCAAGCCAGGGAAATGTGCCTTCGTCCGGCCATTTCAGTTTCCCGTTGAGGAAATAGTTTTTTGCGACATAGACCGACACCGCTTCCGTCCCCATAATAGGGGAGGAGTTGAAATAGTCGTAGGCCAAACCGGCCGCCGCCGCACGATTGCCTGAAGCCGAATCAATCTGTGCTATGAGTTTGTCAACTCTGTCGCATATCGTATCTGCCGGAAGCATTGCAATCGATGCATAATAATCTTTCACGGAATTATGTATCGAGAGAGTGTCCTGAGCCTCTGACAGCATCGTGGACACAAGCAGGAACAGGATGATATGCAACAGTTTCCTTATCACTTGCCCTGTCTGTTCTGTTAGATGAAACTCGATATGTCGACTCCTTTCGGGAGGAATCCCGATGCATCTCCTCCATTGACGATGACATCTCTCACCACAGTGGAGGAGATGAAGGAATATTCGTGTCCCGCCGGTATGAATACGGTCAGCAGTTCCGGTTCCATAGTTCTGTTTGCCTGGGAGATTACGCTCTCAAGGTCAAAGTCCGTGGTAGTCCTCAATCCTCTGACGATGAAATCAGCCTTTTTCTCCTTACAGAGATCGACTGTCAGGCCGGTGTAAGAACAAATTTCGACTCTCGGGTTCTCTCCAATTGCCTGCCTGATAATTTCAACTCTTGTTTTGGGAGGGAAAAAACCCTTCTTGCCGCTGTTGTAGCCTACAGCGACAATCACTTTGTCAAACAACTTGAGGGCTGAATTCAGGACATCCAGATGGCCTAAGGTGAACGGGTCGAAAGAGCCGGGGAATACTGCCGTACGCATAGGATTTTAGATATACATATTGATTATTGTCTCGTAGAGTTCCTGCTTGCCGCTGATGGCCTTGGGCTCGCCCTTGCCTTTCGCGTATTCAACAACTTCTTCAAGAGTCATTTCGCCCTTCTCGAAACGCTTTCCGACACCGCTGTCGAATGATGCGTAACGCTCGGCGCGCATCTTCTCCACAGGAGATTTCTCCAGTATTTCGGCTGCAACTTCAAGAGCGCGGGCCATTGCATCCATACCTGAAATGTGGGCGATGAAGATGTCTTCAGGGTCGGTTGAATTGCGGCGAAGCTTTGCGTCGAAATTGCTTCCGCCGACAAGGCCTCCGTTGCGGATTACGACCATCATTGCCTGTACGAGTTCATAGATGTCGATGGGGAACTGGTCGGTGTCCCAGCCGTTCTGATAGTCGCCTCTGTTTGCGTCAATCGAGCCGAGGAGTCCGGCATCGGCGGCGCACTGCAGTTCGTGCTCGAATGTGTGACCGGCCAGGGTGGCGTGGTTGACCTCTATGTTTACCTTGAAGTCCTTGTCAAGACCGTGGGCCTTGAGGAACCCGATTACGGTCTCTGTATCGACATCGTACTGGTGCTTTGTGGGCTCCATCGGTTTGGGCTCAATCAGGAAGGTGCCCTTGAATCCCTTCTTGCGTGCATAGTCGCGGGCCATTCCAAGCATTGTCGCCAGATGCTCCTTCTCACGCTTCATATCAGTGTTCAGCAGGGTGCAGTAGCCTTCGCGGCCACCCCAGAACACATAGCACTCTCCGCCAAGTTCAATTGTGGCGTCAATTGCATTCTTTATCTGGACCATGGCGCGGGCCGCCGTGTCGAAATCGGGATTGGTGGCGGCGCCGTTCATATATCTCTTGTGGCCGAACACATTGGCTGTGCCCCAGAGGTTCTTTATGCCTGTACCGGCCATTTTTGACTTGACGTAGGCAACGACCTCCTTCAGATTGGCCTCATAGCCTTCAATCGTAGGAGCTTCGTCAACGAGGTCCACGTCGTGAAAGCAGAAGTATTCGATGCCGAGCTTGGACATAATTTCAAAACCTGCATCAACTTTGTGCTTTGCGCGCTCTACGGGGCATTCGCTATCATTCCAGGGGAAAGCTTTTGTTCCTCCTCCGAACTGGTCGGATCCTTCGGCACAGAGTGTGTGCCACCAAGCCATCGCGAACTTGAGCCACTCCTTCATCTTTTTGCCGGCCACAACTTTTTCGGGGTCATAGTAGTGGAATGCAAGGGGGTTCTTTGATTCTTTTCCTTCGAATTTGATTTTTCCTATTTCAGGAAAGTACTCTTTTGTTGCCATAATATCTGTGTTAATTTAATGATTTGTCAAGTATTCTTTTCCAGCTGCCGTAGGTCTCTTCAAGGGCCTGTTTCCAGGAAGGCTCGGGTTCCACCTCGCCGACTTTTGCCAGACCGGAGAATGCTTCCTGTTCCGATTTGTAGATACCTGCTCCCAAGGCGGCTCCGCGGGCGGCTCCAAGAGCTCCGTCGGTGTCGAACAGTTCTATTCTTGCGTCCGTCAGGGTCGCAAGGGTTGTCCTGAACAGGGAATTGAGGAAGAGGTTGGCTTTTCCCGCCCTGATGACGGCAGGGGCGAGTCCGAGACCTTTCATAACGTCAATTCCATATCTGAAGGAATATGCAATTCCTTCCTGCACTGCCCGGAAGATATGGGAACGGTTGTGCCGGACAAGGTCCAGACCGTTGAACGAGGCTCCGGCAGTGGTGTTGCAAAGTACCCTCTCTGCGCCGTTGCCGAACGGAATCACGGAAAGGCCGTCGCATCCGACAGGAGCGGTCTGTGCAATCTCATTCATCTCTGCATAGCCGTTTTCTGGAGATATGTTGTGATGCACCCAGGAATTCATTATCCCTGTGCCGTTTATGCAGAGGAGAACTCCGAGACGGGGGGCTGAAGCTGTGTTGTTGACGTGCAGGAAGGTGTTCACCCTGCTCGCGACATCAGCTTTCGGAACGTCGGTAACTCCATATACCACTCCGCTGGTTCCGCCTGTGGCGGCAATCTCTCCCGGGTTGAGCACGTTCAGGGAGAAGGCGTTGTTGGGCTGGTCGCCGGCCCTGTATGATACGGGGATGCCTGCAGGTATTCCGGTAATGCTTTGGAACTCTTCAGTCGTTCGCGCTGCAATTCCGATGGATGGGGCGATGTCAGGAATCAGCCCTGTGTCAATCCCGAAATGCTCCGCGACGAAATCTGCCCGGCAGGAATTCCTGAAGTCCCAGAGAATCTGTTCCGACAGGCCCGTCTCGGTCGTTGAGACCTCACCGGTGAGTTTGTACACGACATAGTCTCCGGGCAGCATGAATTTCCAGATACGGCCGTAGATTTCGGGCTGGTTCTCCTTGACCCAGGTCAGTTTCGATGCCGTGAAGTTGCCGGGCGAGTTGAGAAGATGGTCGAGGCATCTTTCGGGACTGAGTTCCCCGAATGCCCGCGCCCCGATGGCCACAGCTCTGGAGTCGCACCAGATGATGGCATCCCTCAGTGGGCAAACTTGTTTGTCAACTGCCACGAGGCCGTGCATCTGATAGGTGACACCGATTGATTTCACTTTTGCAAGATTGCATTTGGAGGCAAGGTCGTGAATGCCTTCACAAACATACTTCCACCACATTTCAGGGTCCTGTTCCGCAAATCCTTTCTGCGGGGCGCTGATGGGCATCTCCCGGGAGGGATTGGTGGAGGAGGCGGCAAGGCGGCCGGATTCGATGTCAAGCAGGGCCACCTTTATGGACGAAGAGCCTATGTCTATACCTAAGGAATACATACGCGCAAGTTTCGCAAGTAGTTATTTTGTTGAAATTCAGAGATTTGTGCAGTCTTGCGAAACTTTTTCCCTCCGCACATTCTCTAATACGCTACCCTCTCCCCGGGAGAGGGACTTGCCGACGGCCTTACGGCCTTTAAATCTGTCTTTCGCATAAATGCGAAACTTATTATATAACAAATTTTTTAGCACATGACAATTTTTGAAAATTATCGCTGTATATTATTGAATATCAATTAATTAAACTTGCAAAAGACCTCGAAATTTTGTAACTTTATAAGTACCCTTAATACTTATAACCAATGCGTTACAAACCCCGAGCTCACCACAAAAGTAGTGATTTATTATCAGTTCTCCTATCCCATTTCAGTCCTTTTATGAATCTTGCCCGAATCAAATGCCTGTCCCAACTGGTCTGCGCCATGTGCAAAGTCCAGACGGTGAACTTCTCGAAGCTCGCCTCTGCCTTTGACAACAGGACGCCGAAGGACTCCAGCATGCGGCGCATCCAGCGGTTCATGGCACAGACAGTCCTGAATCTGGACATCGTTGCCAGAGTGGTGATGAAACTCCTGCCTGAGAAGGGGCCATACGTACTGTCGATGGACAGGACCAACTGGAAGTTCGGTGAAGAGAACATAAATGCCCTCGTCATCGGCATCACATACAAGAAGGTCGCATTCCCCATATTGTTCAAGCTGCTGGACAAGAGGGGCAACTCCAACTGTGAAGAAAGGATTGAAATCATGCAGCGGTTCATACGTCTATTCGGTCGTGAGAGCATAGCGTGTCTTGTTGCAGATAGGGAGTTCATCGGTGAGGAATGGGTGAAATGGCTCAACGACTGGGGCATTGAGTACCATCTTCGCGTCAAGGAGAACTTCTGGATTGAAGATCCGAGGACGGGAGAGGAGAAGCGTGTCAAGAGCATGTTCATACATCTCAAGGACAAGCAGGAACTTGTTCTTCACCGCATATACCGCATCAAGGGGCAGCTGTGCTACCTTTCCGGAGCGAGGCTCAAGAACTCTGACGGAGTCCCCGAGCTGCAGATACTCATATCCTTCAGCAGACCTGACCTTTCCCTTTCCCGATATAAGGAAAGATGGCAGAGCGAGTCGTGCTTTTATGATAAGCATATCATTATACAAAGTAATACGACAGCCGCATTTGCCCACCCATTGATTGTGTGATACTTTTATTGTCAACTTCTCATAATTCCTTCTCATAACGTTATCTTAGTACC
>JAZLIS010000127.1:0-2853 GCA_045617505.1 Bacteroidales bacterium
GATTGCCTTCTTTTCATTGCCGGGATATTTGTCAAAATACGGCTTCATTCGTGCTTCTGAAAAGGCGGAATCAAAAAATATTTTGTTGTATTCCAATTTCTTCATATATTTGCAGTGCAGTCCCGGTCGTTCCTCTCCCAGACGTATGTGCTGGTGATGAATCCGGGTTTTTTCTTTTTATGTCGGTCTCCCGGCGTTTTCACTTGCGAATATACGAATTTTGCGGCCAGACTGCAAACAACAACCCTCCGCAGAATTGATACTTTTAGCTATCTTTGTAAGTCTTTGTATATCAAGCAGTTCACTTCCCGATGCAGGATTTAGATGAACCCAATAACTTATTGTATATTAAATAAATAGCCTTTTTGGCATTTCATTTTTGTCCCCCGTTTGTCCCCCTAATTTGAAAGACGGCATCCCAGGGACAAAAATTTTGATGCCGATAGCTGCACGGAGGTCTTCGGGGAGAACTCCAAAATAAAAGGGCGATTCTCTCACGAAGAGGGAACCGCCCAGGTGTTAACAAATGAAGTCTGGCATCAGACCTCAAGGGGCAAAGATACGAAAAGGATTTTGAAAGCGTGACAATTAGTCACGGTTTGAATTCCGTCATCAGGTAAAGATTTTAACCCAACTTTTACACTTTGAACTTTTTTCAAAAAAGTTTTGACTGAATATAAGCAAGTTAAGTCTTGAAAATGGGCAAAAGTGCAATGTAGAACACAGCAAAGTGAAAACTTTGTTGTAACCTTGCACGCATGAACTTCACGTCTCAGAAACGTTACAACCCAGCAACAGGCAAGGATGAGAAATACTACCGCCTGAAGGAGTCTTACCGCAACGCCAGTGGCAATGCCTGTACGCGCATCCTCCTGAATGTCGGCTTCATCCACGGTCTCAAGCCCGAAGAGATCCGTGACATCTCCAAGGGGCTGACCTACAAGTACGAGCATCAGGGAGAACGTGAGCTGTGGGAGGACCAGATGTCGGTGTTCAGTGATGCCGTACGCGAGAAGATAGAGGAGTACTGGACGTTGATGGTAGAGCAGAAGAGCCTTGACATCATCCCCAATGCCATAAAGGAGAGCCAGGCAAAGGCGTGTCGTCGCATAGACGTTGACACGCTGGAACACACCGATGCCCGCGACATCGGTGCGGAATGGCTCTGCCTTCAGGCTGTGCGCCAGCTGAAACTCGAAGACTTCCTCCGCTCTCTCGGATGGACGGATGAAGATGTGAAGATAGCGATAGCACATCTCATAACACGGACCATATACACGTCATCGGAACTGAAATCCATGCGTATCATGCAGGAGAACAGTGGAATAAGCGAACTGATGGGGTTCTCCGCAGATGCGCTGACGTTCAGGAAGGTCTACAGCGTTGCCGACAGATTCCTTGAGGAGAAGTCAAAGATCGAGGAGTATCTCTGCCATACGACCGACGACCTGTTCAAACCCACCAACCGGATCGTTCTCTTCGACCTTACGAACTTCTACTTCGAGGGACGCAAGGAAACCAGCAAGAAGGCCCAGTTCGAACGCTCCAAGGAAAAGCGCACCGACTGCAAGCTGCTCGTCCTGGCACTAGCCATCAACACGGACGGCTTCATCCGCTACAGTGCCATACTTGAGGGGAACACGGCGGACCCGAAGTCCTTGCCCGACATGATCGACAAGCTCATAGCCCAGAACCCGGTGGGAGCCTCCCCGGAGGAGAAGGTGCTTGTCGTCATTGATGCCGGCATATCCTCTCAGGAAAACCTTGATCTGATGAAGGCGAGGGGGTACAACTACCTGTGCGTATCACGCAAGGCGCTCACTGACTACGAGGTGAAGCCTGATGCCAGAACTGTCATCGTCAGGGACTGCAAGAAACAGCCCATCAAGCTGCAGGAAGTACACACCGAGGGAGAGGACTACTATCTGAAGATAGACTCTCCCGCAAAGGCCCTGAAGGAAGAGAGCATGAACCGCAACTTCCGCCGTCATTTCGAGGATGGCCTGAAAGCCATATCCACCTCACTCATCAAGAAGAGCGGCACGAAGAAATACGAGGCGGTGCTCAAGCGCATAGGAAAACTTGAAGGCAAGTATCCGTCCATCGCGCGCTATTATGCCATTGATGTAGAGAAGGATGACAAGTCCGATAATGCCAAATCCGTGACATGGAATCTGAAAATACCGGAGAAACAGACATATGGCACCTATTTCCTTAGAACCAACGTCCCGAATCTGGACGAGAAGACAACCTGGGATTACTACAATCTCATCCGTGAAATCGAGTGCTCCAATCGACAGCTGAAGACCGACCTCAATCTCAGACCGATATACCACAGGAGAGACGAACGGTCGGACGGTCATCTCTTCCTAGGACTTCTCTCTTACTGGATAGTCAACGTCATACGCCATCAAATGAAGAAGGCAAACGAGAGGAGAAAGGCCGCAGATCCAGACCCCAAAGCGGAATATCCGACTCCGTACTGGACGGAGATAGTGAGAATAATGAGTACGCAGAAGGCGGTAACTTCAGAAGCGACAAACTCGCTCGGGGAAAAGGTCGAGATGCGAATATGCAGCACACCGACCACCAGAGCAGCCGACATCTACTCCATGTTGAACTACAAACCGATGCCGTTTAGAAAAATCAAAATTTGTAGAACACAGTAAAGCAATTTGAAATCACAAAACGCTGATTAGCAAGAAAAACAAGAAAGAAACGTAAAAGTTGGGTTAAAGATCTTCTGCGTTGCGGGGAATGCGGCAGCCGTATGTGCTCCGTCACCAAAGCCCGTGGAACTGCATACCAATGTGCGGCGCGTTCGGGACGTGTGAACATCAAATGCATCCTCGG
>JAZLIS010000128.1:0-2469 GCA_045617505.1 Bacteroidales bacterium
GCCAAAGCTCCCCAGGCTTTCATTTGGGAATCGGTGAGCTGCTTATATGCCCGGGAAACTTTGGACAGAGTATTGCGACTGGACGCCTGTGAGGGAGTCTTTACTTTCGATTGATATGCTTTGTGTGATAGGAAGGTCTGACCTTGGACACTTCTTGCCGTAACGTCACCGGCTGAACCGGTGAACTCTGAAAATGCGATGGACGGTAGTGCTTTCATACTGCTTCATATTGTAGCAGCTACCAATTCCAACGCAAATATACAAAAATTATTTATTGCAAAGTGTCAATACTTTACAATATTTTACCTCAAGTCATAATTGAAGTTTATTCGATATGGATAATTGGGGTTATCCGTACTGGCGGATGATTGTGTATCCCTACCTATTTACCATGTCTGTAATGCAGAGGGGTAATGCCCGTTTTCGCCTTGAAAAACTTGCACATAAAACTGCTGTTGGGGAATTCCAGACGGTCGGCAATCTGCGATACGGACAGGTCCGAATGACGCAGCAATACCTTTATCTCCATAATGACGGCATTGTCTATGATGTTCTTCACCGATTGGCCGCTGGATTGTTTGACTACCATACTCAGGTAGTGATTACTTACGCACAGTTCCTCGGCAAACCAACCGATTGTCCGTTTTGTCCCTTTAGTTTGTGACAGGAGTGCAACGAATCTGCCGCACAGTTCGTCAGCGCGGCTGTTTGATTCAATCTTTGAAACTCTGCCTGAAGAACAGACCTGCAAGGCAAACTGCACTATGCACAGCGTCATTTCTCTGCCGATTTTCGATGTTTCTCCATAAAGTTGCAATGATTTCAGATAGACTTCTGCCATTTGCTTGAAGAGCAGCCGCTCATCCTCTTCAAGCCTTACTCTGATATTTGTCCCGACCCTGCTGAAGAAAGTCTTGTCCGAGTCCTGGAGGATCCCATCCAACAGGAATGGTGATATGGCGATTCCAATGAGTTCACAATCCCCACTGATTTCCTTCAGACGATATATGGATCCCGGGAAAATCAGTTCGAAGTCTCCCGCGCTGACTGTTTGTGGTGAGAGATTGATTTCAGAAGAAATGTACCCGCTGTAGCAAAAAGAGATGCCGAAATTGTCAAAACGCAGAGGCTCCCCGTCAGAAGCGGATTTGATTGTGATGCTGCTTGACTTGAGGGAGACGTTGCATCCTTCACCATAATAGGTGTCCGGAAGCGATGCTGCCTTTTGCTTGATGGACTGGACCGAGAATTCCTGAGGATGTTGCATAGCTTTCAAAATAGAATATAATTCCGACTACAAATTTAACAAATTTTCATTGTATGTAATGAATAGAACATTATTACGACTCTAACGAACCTATTTTATGACCGTTCTGGCATAGCATTGGCTTAACTTTGTACCCAGTTAGAGTAATACAAATTATGAAGAAATTTAGTTATTTGCTTTTTGCTGCGTTGTCAATATGCGCATGCAATAAAGGTGGAATGGATCCTTTTGGCCCGTTCGGGCCGGGCGGAGACCAGCCCATGCCTCCCGGGACAGGTGGAAGCACCTACGAATTCACTACTATAGAGTATGACGGCCTGCTTGCCACCGACAGTGATGCCGATGTGGCCGACAAATCAGACTCTGACATATATTGGGAAGCGGAGGCGGAATCCGACGGAACTTTCAAGAACACGATTACCGTTACATACGCAGGCGAAGATGCGACCGTGGAGATGAGCAATAACGCCGGGAAGGTGTATACATATACAAAGGACGGAGCCCACGTCGTGCTCTATCCATCCGGAGAAGATGTAAAGAAATGTGAAATTATCCTGAAGGGATCCAGCGAGAACGGTTCTCTCAAGATATACAACACCACAGACCCTGACGACAAGGAAGCCGGAAAGAAGACCAAGCTCACTCTCA
The DNA here is from genome assembly GCA_045617505.1 of Bacteroidales bacterium. Classification (GTDB taxonomy): domain Bacteria; phylum Bacteroidota; class Bacteroidia; order Bacteroidales; family UBA932; genus Cacconaster. Next base: position 1,916 of record JAZLIS010000128.1, read on the forward strand.
ACGGTATCAGGCTGAAATCCGGCTGTGGTCCGGCCATCAACTATCAGGCTGGCAAAAGGCTCTTTCTGCATCTTGAGGACGGCACTGAGAACAGTATTGAGGACTGCTCCGCATATAAGGAAGATGCGTACTATTTTACCGGAAAGACAAGCGCCGACGAAGACCGCAAGGGATGTTTCTTCTCCGAAAAGGCCGTCGTGGTGAGCGGAAAGGGGAAACTTACCGTAAAGGGCAACTACAAGCACGCCATCAGCGTGGACAATGATTTCTATATGCGCCCGGGACCTACGGTTGTAGTGACCGGAGCTGCAAAGAACTGTCTGCACTGCAACGATGAGATTCATTTCACCGGTGGATATTTCTATGCCAGCAATACCACTGCAGGAGGCAAGGGCGTGAAGACCGACAGCACGCTTGTCGTTGACGGCGGACGTCTGGTAATCAACACCAGCGGCACCTACGGCAAGGATGACAAAGGCGAGCAGGAGTCTCCGAAAGGTATGAAGATTGACGGAGACATCACCATCAACGGCGGGGACATCACAGTCCGCTGC
>JAZLIS010000129.1:0-3546 GCA_045617505.1 Bacteroidales bacterium
CCGTCCCTTGCCTTTCCTATCATCTGCGCCACGGGTTCCCCGTACAACTTTTCCAGTTCCGCCGCTTTTTTTCTTGCAACGGCTTCGATGTCCGCTGCCATGGGGTCCTTCCTGATGAAATCCAGGGCATATTCCGGGTCCTCCAGGAGCCTGACAGCAATGTATCTGTCGTGATATTCGGAGGAAAGCGTGGCAGAGCGGGCGATCACGTCCGTTATCTCGTTGATGGCCTTGTCAATGTCCGGGCCGTAGGGGATGTGGATGTGTTTCCTGTCCTCGGAAGCTGTCTCCAGACAGTCCGTTATGTGCGAAAGGAGACGGCTGAAAGCCTCTTCCGAATAGGTTCCGAGGGTGATTGACGGCAGTCCTGTCATTTCGGAGAATTTGGCGTAGTCAATCGAATGTCCGGTGGCCTCGAGCGCATCGTAGCGCGTGAATGCCAGTGCCACGCGGCAGTCCATGTCGATGAGTCTGGAGGTGAGCCTGAGGTCGTGCTCCAGATTCGTGGAATCGACCAGATTCAGGACTATGTCCGGCCGTCCGCTGACGATTTTCCTGCCTATCTGGTAGTCCGAGCCGGAGAAGTTGATGAAAAGCAGGGAGCGGTTCCTGTAATGGAATCTAAGCACCGGGGATGACGAGAAGTCGAGGAAAGAAGTTTCCGCTGCGGCTCCGGCCACATAGACGACGATATCTTTCCCTTCTTTTGCTTCCATTTCCGCAAACGGGCAGGAAGCGCAATTCTGACTGCAAATCATCTCTCCAAAATATATCAAGCAAATTTAGAACCTGTTTTGAAATAATCCAATTTTTCTTTTATGTATCTGTCCTGCGCTTTTTCCCGTATTTCTCAGTCACAATGGACCTCCATTGCTCCTTCAAATCGACAAAAAATCCACTGGAAAACAATCTATAATTATTATCGCAAACCATTTCAAAACAGCTTCTGAATTTTAATTGATTCTCTCCGGAGAACACCGGGCATATTCGTTTTCTGTTCTACTTGCAGCAAAATCAATGCAAGTAGAACAACGGTACTTTTCGAGAATCGTCTTATTGCAGGAAATTGGGATAAGAGTCGAAGTTGCAGATGACCCACACGAAGGAGCCGATGCAGATTGCCCATACAAGGGCGGACCAGAAGACTCTGTGCTTCCCGAAGAACGCTTCGGTTTTCTGCTGAAGGAAGCGGGAGTATATGACTACTCCGGCTATGGTAGCGGCCAGAATGCAGACCCAGGCAACCATAACCCGGGCATCTGAAGACAGATGGCCGAATTTGAACGTGGCAAGCGATATTATCACCCAGGACAGACAGTAATACTGGTTGATATGTCTTGACGGATGGATGATGACGGGTACGGCTTTCTTGGGAATCAGCATCCCCAGAAAATACAACAGACTTATCTGTCCCACGTTGATGGGTATGCAGACAATCGCGTCAAGGAACGGACGGTGAGCGAGATACCGTTCGCTTGTCAGGCCCTTGAAGATGTTCTGGTCGACATTGAATGATACATAGATATAAGCTGCGCACAACAATGCCCCGACCAGAAGGGAGATTGTGTGGAACATCCCTTTGTCCCGCAGGAACTGATATTTTTCGCCGAACCAATGTCCTGCGGCCACAAAGATGAACCAGTTGAAAAGAGGGAAATAACTTTCGGAGTATGTGCCCCAGAAGAATCCGAGAATCTGGTCGACGGGATAGCAGCCGGTCGATACTCCTTCGAGAAATGTTCCCAGAAGGCTCATTGCAATGGAAATCAGCAACATCCCCTTGCTGCTGATTCTCAATTCCTTCAGTAATCCGACCAGCAGCAATGCAAGGCCTGCAAACTGGAGGATGTCACAGCTCAGGCCGAATATCAGATATATCGCGGATCCCGGACTGTTGAAGACCCAGCATCTCAGCAGAACCGGGATTATTTCCCTGAACAGCAGCAGTACAAAGCCGTTGGTGAGGAGTTTGATTCCCCTCTGCCGGCACTCCTCCGCATTGTTATGCCTGGTGTAGGAAATGCCCAGGCCCATACAGAACATGAATGTGACAGCTCCCGTAATCGAGCCTCTCACGTATGCGTTGGTCGCACTCAGGGATGGCTCGAATCCGGTGGACAGTGACTCGTAAACGTGAGTCCACACCATCAGGACAATGGTCATGGCCTTAGCCAGATCGAATTCCAGCTGTCTTCCTGTGTTTGTTCTCTCTTTTGAAAAAATGGCATTCATGTCATGCTGGGAATAAACAGCCGCAAATATACACTTTTACAATTGACACCACGTAAATCAGACCTGCCATCCCTGTCACGTTGTCCTTATCGTACAGTGATGTGGAAACAATGTTCCTTCTTTTCGTACTTGACCAGGATCTTTCCGGCATTGCGGCGGTCGCGGAGGACCTCGCCGAGCACCTTGGTAAGTTCAAACGGCTGCATAAACTCGTCCGTCTCCTCTTCACGGAAATACCTGGTATAGGAAATGTCGAAGGTGGTGCCGTAGCAATGGGCAGAATTATCCGATGCATTGGGATTGCCGCTCCTGCGGAGTCTGGCGACATCCTCCTCGGTACGCAGGACCGAACTTACGACCAGCTTGTATTCGGGGAACTGCTTGCTCCGGAGCGAATCGTTGAATGCTTTTGAGATGGCATCAAGTTCTGCGGCCGTCCTGGCTGTGAGATAGGGGATGGAGTACCTCAGCTTGTCGATGACATAATAATCATTGTTCACAATCTCCGTCAGCTTGGACTTTGCCACGTCATCCCTCGTGCCGGGTATCCTGGACAATCCCACTTCCCTTGCGGTCTGGAGATGGGCCTCGTTGAGGTCGACGAATTCGGTCGAATAGGAAATCCTGCGGGTGTAGTAGATAATTTCCTTCATCTGAGGTTCCTCATATACGTCAGAACTGTCCTGTGCCGTCTCCTCCTCTGATTGTACCGTTTCTGCCTCAACGGAGGCACTTTCCTTCGATTCGGACCTAAGGGCATGATGTCTTCCGCTGCAGTTGCCGACAAGGAATCCGAGCAGAAGCCCGGCAACAAACGGGGTGAGAAGAATGACGAGTCTCAATGTGGATTTCTTCATCAGAAATCGGGTTTTGGTTTCAGTATACAAAGAAACAAAAAAAGAGGAGGACTTCAAAGCCATCCTCAATGTGTCCGTACAGGTTAATACTGACACTGTTCCAATCTCTGCATCCTGTCAACGTCCTGTAAGGACGGTCAGGCCTGATAGAGGGATTTTCTCTAATTCGTTCAGTAAACCTTCTTTCCTTCGAACCAACTGGAAAGGACCTTCGTTTCATGAATTTCCGGCTAACCGAAATTTTAGGTTGAAAAATTGAGTAAAGGCATATCTATGAAAAGAGGGAGTTTGGTTGAAAAGTCATGCTCCCTCTTCTATTGCTCATCGCAATCTGAGGTTGAAAACTATATGCGGTTGTGGCAGCTTCTTGTAGACCGTATAGAGGGCATCTCTGATTTATCCACGCAGACGGTTCAATCAGGAACGTATGCTTTATCATACAAATACCGATGTACGT
>JAZLIS010000130.1:0-7151 GCA_045617505.1 Bacteroidales bacterium
TTCTGCATCGGGAAGTAGGCTAACTTGCTGATTTACAGCCATTTACGTTGTATTTCGCTGAAATACACTGAGATATTAGCTATAAAGCATCTGCTCATCAAGCAGACAATCTCAGAGCGTTTCCAATTCACCTGTCACAGAAAGAAATCGAAGTACTGTTAAGTAAGCGTAAACAAATAAGTTGGTAGGAAAGCCGGAAGATTTTTCAGTCAGAAAGGATTATCGAAGAAGGAGCTATGCGGGCATAGTGACTGATGAGATGATTCTTTCGGGCGAAAAAGAATCGGAGAGATTACCAAGTTGTATTTGAAGGTTACTAAATAATATTACTATGTTTGTGACTGTATGATGATTAGTATCTCTTATTATGTATAATGCGGAAATGGTAGAATGTAAACAGAAATGCAGGCGCTATGAGTTTGATCTGGCAAAGTTCATCGCCATAGTACCCATGGTATGGGTTCATGTATATGAGCAACTGTCCACAGGCTTTTCCCCTTCGGTCAGTCATACGGTCTCTTACGTTGTAGGCTCCATCTTGGGAGCGACTACGTTTATGCTTTGTATGGGAATAGGAATGGTATATACAAGGCATAACACTGCTGAAGAATATATCCATCGTGGATTCAATTTGTTTACGACAGGGTTAGTCCTTATCTTTTTCCAGGAGATTATTCCAAACATAATATCCTGTGTTATCTATTCCGACACATCCGTCCTTCAATACCTTATCTATGGAGTATCGGTGGACATCCTTGAATTTGCAGGACTGGCATACATATTGGCCGGACTTTTGAAAAAGTGGAGAATCGGCAGTAGCGGTGTGCTGCTCATCTCCATTTTTCTGAGCATTGCCGGAACCTTGTTGGAGGGTGTGCAGACCGGAAATTACGGAATAGACCAGATTTTGGGATTCTTCTGGGGGACATATAGCCAAAGTTATTTCCCGTTGTTCAACTGGTTTATCTTCGTTGCCGTTGGGCTGTGGTTCGGTGAGAAATGCCGGAAACTGCAGGACATGAAACGATTTCATCTGATTTCCCTCCCGATAGGAATAATAGTCTGCGCTGCATATATCTACATTTCCTTTAATGTGGAACAGAGTGTTTTCAAAGGGTTGACTTCAGAAATATACCTTGCCCATCGCCCGTTTGTGGATGCCATCGTTTGCCTGCCGATTAATGTCGCACTCATATCTCTCTGCCATTTCATAGGGAAATTGATACCACAGAAAGCAATGCCACTATTTACATATCTGGCAAGACATATCAATCAATACTATTGTATATCGTGGGTAATAATATGTATCCTCGATTATGACTTCTGCATCGTTCACTTTAATACAGATTCCGAGGTTGTATGCTGGTGGTTGATAGTGCAAGCACTGACTATTGTGTCGGTAATTGTTTATGACCGTTATCTTCAGGATTATGTCGTGAAGTTCTTCGGACGCCGACGCGCATTCTGGACCATCTTCATCTGGGCAGTATGCATCGGAGTCTTCGTCTGGGGACTATGTACATACGATGTACATCCAAACTTGGTTAACGGATATAGCGTGGAATAGTAGTTCAACAACGAGACTGTCTGTTTTTGTAAAAACAAAACGCGAAAAATTAACGCCAGTCAAAGATAAAAGATAAAAGACTAATTTCAATTCTCATTCGGTTATATGTGTCTATTTTCTAAATTGTCTTTGATAATTGTATTACACATATCAAAAACCATATTACTTTTGCACCATCACATTTAACAACTTCAATATTTACGGAAAACAGACAGATGTCCGTATAGACTTAGGGCCGTTAAACAAATAAGTTCTGCCAGCCAAGAGCAATGTTTTTGCACCTACAAGATAGAAAAGCAACCGCATATCTTTGACATGCGGCTGAGAAATGAATAGTCCGTTATTCATCCGCGTCCGTTACGAGTCGGACAGAACAGGCTCTACTGCGGGATTTGTAACCGTTCTGAATGATATCGTTGCTTGTGAATTCAAAGTCAAAAACAGAATGGTCGTCTTTGTATGTTGAAGACCAGTAGTAGCCGTCGATATTTGGAGTGACGATTCCCAATTCGCCATTATTGCCATAGCGATAGCCGGCAGCGGGAAGGCACACTGCTCCGGCAGCCTCCATGTGCTTCCATTCGACATAGCTGTATTCCTGTTTGTCTTGATTTGAGCCCCATTCCCAGTCGTCAGGCAGAAGCACGACGCAACTTGAATTCCCGCAGACGTCAACGCCTGACCTGTATTTGCCTCTGCGGTTATCGTTATCGCCGAACAGATACTGCCACTCGGCACTTGTGAGCGTACGGCATTGATTTTCACCTAAGCCACAGACCGTGAATCCTTCAACTTCAGTGAAGAAGGTTTTATGACTGCTCCATTCGCTAACATAAGTCTGACTTGCTGCATCATTGAAATTGTCACACCACATGAAGTGGGAAACACGACTGGAGCCATTTCCGTAATCCGCGGCGTTGAAGTCGTACTGGTGCTGCTCAATCTTTGGCCCATAACTTTCACACAGATTGCCTCTTGTAAAGCAGACCTTCTTTCCATTTCCATCTACGGTGAATTTCCCTTCAAGAATCAGGTTCTTCTTGAATTTGACGCTCATTCCTCCTGACGAAAGACGGACGGAATTCGAATATGTCTCCTCCTCACAGGCAAGCAAGTTCCCGTCTTTATCGAGCCAGGCGTCGAATCCGAACTCGTATTCGGGGACTGCTTTCAATATGACCGTCTCCCCTTCATAGGCTTCACCGGTTATTTCAACAGAACCGGAATTCTCCGGGCTGACGGCTATGCTGACGGCTTTGGCATATCCGATGGTCGCTGTTTTGTCCGAAGTGATATCGGAAATGGTGAAAGTATAGACCAGGTTGCTTGTCTTGCTCTGGCTGGTGCAGAACTCGTTCTCGGATGTCATGCATTTGAGATGCTCGCCGGATTTTGAAAAAGCACTGACAATTACAGATTTTTTATCAGCTATTACATTCAACAGAACATCAGCATCAATCCCCGCATCCTCTTCAGATAATTTAACCGTCACTTTATAGTCTCCTCCGACCGTCACCGTCTGGCTGCCGCCGTCACCCCAGGCGCCGATGGAAGAGCCATCGACCTCAATGCTGGTGTTCAGGACCGTGAACTCGATAGTGGTCTGACTACCCTGGGCTAGGGCGGCAATATGGCCGGTGAAGGTCTTGGAGTAAAACTTGCCGTCTATGATGCAGGATACCGTAAACTCAGGAGTACCGGACCCGTTTGAAATCGGCACAACGAGGCACTCGAGAGTGGTGGAGGTTGATTTGCTGAGAGTCTGATCTGTGTCGGCAGTAAACTTCGATGCCAAGGCTGTGATGCTGCCGTCGGTGGCATCAAGGGTACCGGAAGCCGCTACACTACTGCCCGAGAGGCTTATCTCGTTCAGCGTTCCATCGCCGACGTACGATTCATCGAGCCTGAATGAGAGGCTGACCATGGCGAGGGCGTGGCTCAGAGACAGGCTGATGCTCTTGGCATTGGTGGTCGTCACCTCCACCAGAGCCGCGTAGAGCCAGTCCGTGCCGTTGACAGAAGATTCAACGGGAATGGCCTTGACATCGGTCGCGGCCTCACTGTACGGGTAGTAGCCGTACAGATAACCCTTGTCGCCGCCGATGCGCAGAGGCTGCACTGCAGTCCACTTTCCGTCGTTGTACGCGTACCTGACGTTGGCCGGGTTGATACCGTAGGCATCTCCATCCTCGTCGAGAAGGAACAGTCCGATGCCCGCTGCGGCTTCGTCCGTGGTGAATGACGTTCCGGTGATGACAGCCTTGGTTATAGGATCAGCGCTGACCGAAGAAAGCTCGACGGCTGCGCTATTGATACTGTCGGTTGCATTATCAAACTCATTGGCGCATCCTGCGCAGAGAAGTGCCGTGATAATCAATGCTGTGTATATGTATTGCTTTTTCATCTTCTTGATATTGAATGTGTCACTGCTGTTATTCGATGGTCTCTGAAATAGTATCTCCGTTGCTCCATTCCCCGATGCCGACGGAGGTCACCTCCATCGTGCTGCCCTTGATGTTCAGGCTGACAGTGGACTTGACGCCCTGCTTGATTATGACGCCGTTCGTGCCGGAGAGGTTCGCGGTGTAGGTCTTGCCGCAAAGGACGCAGGAAATCGTCATCGGCTGGCGCATCTCCCCGGCACTTCCAATCTTAGCCGGTATGAGCAGGCAGTCAGCCTTTATGACACCGCTCTCGAGTGGATAGTTGATGTCAGCCGACAGGGCATTGCCGTCCGTCATCTGTCCGTTGGGGAAATGGACTCCGGTCTTGAAGTTGAAGTTGGAGTACTTCGCAGAGCCGGTTGACGAGACGCTAAGGTTCGTCATCTCTGTCCCTTCGCTGTAGTTGGAGACGTTGAACGTGAGTTCTACAAGGGCGAGGGCGTGGTTCATTGAGAGACTGATGTCGGGACTTGCCGAGCTGACATTCTCGACAGGAGTGCCCCACATCCAGTCGTCACCGTCAACTGATGGGTAAACATTTATGTGGCCGTTGCCGGTACCTTCCTTCCACGGGTAGTAGGCGTATATGATGACCGATGTCTCGTCCAATTCGATGTCCTTGCTCATCACCCACTCAGTCTGCCCGGCGGCGCGGGTGCATTTCACGTTCTCGTACGGCCAGTTGTATGTTATGTAACCATATTCTCCGGAACCTTCGGTCTCGCGGACGAAGATGCCAATGCTGACGTCCTCGTCAGTCGGGAATGATGTTCCTTCGATGGCTGCCTTGGTGAGTTCAGAGGTTGTCACAGAGCCTATCTTCAGATAGACCTTGCTGTTCTCGGTTATCCTGTTGATGTTCTCCGGTTCTTTCTCCGTGCAGGAGGCCACGGCAAGCGTTGCAGCCATGGCTAGGATGAGTGTTCTTATTGCGTGTCTCATGGCTATTCTCCCTCCATGTCTCCGCCGTCGGAGTTCGAGCCATTGCCAGCCGGTCAGTGACGGCTCGCTCAGGCACAATACGCTCCGCACGTTTACCTCGATGACCTTAACTCGCGGTGACCTGTACCGCATGGTCTGGTCCGAGGAGTTTCTGATGTTTTCTGTCATATATTTTTGTTGCTGATTATCAATAAATTCAATAAAAATAATCCTTTCCGATTGATTTGCCAAAGAAAAGGACATAACAGATGACAATTATCCTGATTTATGGCAGAAAAGCCACTATTCCGCTGCCAAGAACTTGCATGCTTAGGCGGCTTAGTAGAATACCTATGTCCGGATATGCCACAATGATGAATGAGTCAGGTTCCTTTGACGGCGCAGATAAAGCTATTTGAACAGTTCGGAATGGCTACCCAGTCTGACGAGCTTGATTGTTTTGGTATCCTTGTCAACCCAGATTAAAAGGAAATCGCTCTGTATATGGCACTCAATCGCTCCACTATACTCTCCTTTCAGCGGATGGGGATAGAATTCCTTGGGCACCTCTCCTGTCTCTTCCAAATGCTTGATGACCTCATTCAAAGCAATCAATTTTTCCTTGTCATGCAAATACTTCTTGAAGTCCTTCTTGAACTTGCCACTTTGCTCAATTATATACATAGACCTACAATGAATCTATCAATTTTTCTAATTCGCTGCGATTGAAGGATTCAAGTTTCTTCCCGCTTTTGACCTCCTGCAGAGCCTCTATCGTTTCATCATTAGGCTCATGGTAGACTATGTCGAGCAGCAGAGTCTCTACATAATTATTGAGGCTCCTGTTGCTATCCTTTGCCATTTTACGCAGGCGCTCTACCAACTGGGTATTCCACCTGAAAGACGTTAGAGTTTTATCCGAAGTTGTTGCTGCTGTATTCATAATAATATTATTTGTATTACATTGTATGCAAATGTATGAAGGATTTTATGAATATACAATAATAGGCAAAGTTATTTGAGTATTTGAATGGTAGTTTGATGGCCCCGCCGCCCGGAAACTTACGTGCTTAGGCGGCTTATGCATATCTGAAGGCAGAGATGGAAAGAAAAGCGGCCCGAAGGTCGCTCTCTTGAAGTGTCAACGGAAGAGAAGGCTTAGCTCTCCTTCTCCTGTCTCTCCGCTTTCTGTTCCTTGTCCGCGACCGGATAGAAACGGGTGGCCACAAGGATGACGCGGTTGTGCTTGACACCGTCGGCATCGTCTCCCAGTTCCGATAGCAGATGGGAACATCGGAGAAAGCGGGAAAAGAAACAGCAGATGGAGAGCGGTTCTCAGACTTCGGCCAGAAGAGCATCCTTTGAGCCGCCTGAAGCGAGCGGAGGGGGCGGGGCATTTTGCTGTCCAAAGGAAAAAGGAGTCACATAAGCAACTCATCGTCCCCCATGTCCGAACAGCGTCCGCTGGCATACAAACTGCGGATGGCACGGTCGGCCTCACGGGTCATGGACTCCAGAGTGTCACGGATATTGTCCTTGGTGGGGTAACATGAGAGCAGCTCGGAGAGTTCACGCAGGTCGCTTTCGTCAATGAACTCGTCAAGGTGGCTGCGCAGGGCGGCAGTCTCAGTCAGCGACATGGTCTCGGCATCACCTCTGCGCACACGCAGCACGAAGGATTCTATCCGGTCACTAATCATGGTTGAATCTGAACTGATTCATGCACGGTTCCACATTCAGCATTATCTGTTCCTTCCCGTCTGCAGATATTTCATTCCACTTGTTCAGGAACATTTCTTCTGTTATTGAACCAGAATCCTGCAGATCAATAACCGGACAATCCGGATTGGAACGGTCTATGGATTTTGGAGGAAAGCCGATGGTTACAATCAATTCCGCGGATGTCATTTCAGCACAGGTCTTATAATCCCAGTTTTTGGAATAACCCAGAACCGACAGCTTCTGCCCGAAGGACAATGTGGAGAACCATTTGTCTGTATCACTCATATTGTATTATCTGTAGCATGGTATGAGGTCGTCATTTCTTTCCGCTGAACTGTTCTGCGAAATATCTCCAAAGCGGGGCGGCCATCAGTGACTGACGGACCTGGTCGCTGACCAGAAGGTCAAGTACCTGCTCACGGTTCAAAAGGCACACTCTGATGTCTTCGGTCCTGTCAAGATGCTGTTCCTTGGAGAGCTTCCTGACGTTAGTGGCT
>JAZLIS010000131.1:0-44958 GCA_045617505.1 Bacteroidales bacterium
CAATTGGCATCTGGAAGACCTCGGCTTAAAAGATAACGAGGAATATGAAAGCCGGATAGAAAAGGAACTCTCGATGATACGGGAACGCCATTGTGCAGATTATTTCCTCATTGTCTCCAATCTTTGCGAGAAAGTATGGGAACGTGGCGGAGTTGTCGGCACGGGAAGAGGTGCGTCTGCATCATTGCTGGTGAATTATCTCATAGGAATAACCGAAGTAAATCCGATGGAATTCGGCCTGCTTCCTGAGAGGTTCTTCTCGTACAACCTGGATATCCTGCCCGATATAGATATTGATTTCGATGAGAAAGGACGGGAGATTGCCGGAGAGTATCTAACAGAGAAATATGGGACAGACAGTGTATCCCGACTGGGCACGTATGAAGAATACTCGGCAAAGGTCGCGATAGAGGCTTCTTTCAAGGCTCATGGTCTGGGGACCAAGGCCGCGCAGAAGTATTGCAGGCATATCGGCAAGGAAGGCTTCAAATATTATAATCTTCATCGCAAGAAACATGTGAAGTTGCTTGAGGAGTTTCCTGTGAAAGGGTGGCGCCAAAATGCACCGCAAGAAGAAATAACCGCCTTGGATGATGCCTGCAGGATTGAAGGAGGTATCCGCTCCATTGGCGTTCATTCCTGCGGATGGCTGCTCAGCAGGGGGGGCTGTTACAGATTATATCCCGCTTGCACTTCATACAGACAGTGAAACCGGGCAGGAGACCGTGATAAGCCAGTATGACAGCCATTTCGCGGAGGATTGCGGCCCCGTAAAAATGGACTTCCTTTCACTTCCGAATCTTGAGGCAACAGTCCTGCGCGAGCCTGAGGACTTGAATGACAAGGATACGATGGAATTGTTTGCCAAAGGCGACACCGTCGGGGTTTCCCAATTCGAATCAGAAGGGATGAGGGAATTTCTGAGAAAAGTCAAGCCGGAAAAGTTTGAACATCTCGTAGCGCTCAATGCCTTGTACAGGCCGGGGCCGATGGACCGGATAGGATTGTATGCATCTCTTAAGAACGGGCTGGACAAGGATTTGGATTTCATCCACGACGACAACCCTTTTGCTAATCTTCATAAGTACACGGACGAAACATACGGGATGATTATCTATCAGGAGCAGCTGATGAGCATTGTCTCTGATGTGGCATCATTCTCCCTTGATGATATGAGGAGACTTCGCAAGTTCGCCGGTCCTTACAAGATACATCAGATGATTGACGGTCAGTGGGTGGATGCGCTTGAATATCTGGGGGAGAAATTCGTGGAAAGGGGAGTGGGCAACGGATATGACAGGAATACTCTGGAAGAGTTCTGGAACGGTTTTGTCTGCACGGAAAGGGCGGCGTATCTTTTCAATAAGTCTCATGCCGTCTGCTATACCCTCATCGCATACAGGCTGGCATACCTGAAAGCTCACGAGCCCGCCCTTTTCAGGATGCTCGAAGGCTACGGGGGATATTGATTGCACATTTGCAAAACTATGCGTACATTTGTGGAAATGAAAGACTTGCAACCTGATATCAAATCCGATTCCGTCCGGATGCTTGTTTAAGTCGGGGCGGATGATGAAATAGTACGGTACAGGTAATCGAATATGAGGCTAGTCAAAATATCTCCGAACATTTTTGTCAAACAGTATGGACAATAACGGTAGACAATACATAGCCATTGATCTGAAGTCATTTTACGCTTCAGTGGAGTGTGTGGACAGAGGCCTCGACCCTCTGACCACCAATCTTGTCGTGGCCGATGTTTCCCGTACTGAAAAGACCATCTGCCTGGCTGTCTCTCCGTCACTCAAGTCTTATGGTATCCCGGGCAGGGCACGTCTGTTCGAAGTGGTCCAGAAGGTCAGGTCCATTAACGGGCAGCGGCGCAGGCAGGCTCCCGGGTGGCGGCTTACAGGAGGCTCATCGGACAATAAAGCTGTTCTGTCGAATGCGTCCCTTGCCTTGGAATACATTACGGCCCCTCCGCGTATGCACCGGTATATGGAGGTAAGTACGAAAGTCTATAGTGTATATCTCAAATACATTGCTCCGGAGGACATCCACGTCTATAGCTGCGACGAGGTGTTCATTGATGCCACAGCATATCTTGGGACATATAAATGCAGTGCTTGGGACCTTGCGATGAGAATGGTACGTGATGTTCTGGCCACCACCGGCATTACCGCTACCGCTGGGATAGGCACGAATATGTTCCTTGCAAAGGTGGCAATGGACGTGGAAGCCAAACACTGTCCGGAAGACAAGGATGGGGTACGCATAGCCCAGCTGGATGAAATGACCTTCCGCCGGAAATACTGGGAACATCGTCCTCTGACGGATTTCTGGAGAATCGGTCACGGACTGGCCGCCAGGCTGGAGGCGAACTATATGTACACTCTCGGTGATGTTGCCAGATGCTCCGTAAACTGCGAAGCGCGACTGTATAAGCTTTTTGGCGTCAATGCGGAATTGCTCATCGACCACGCCTGGGGATGGGAGCCTTGTACAATTGCACAGATAAAGGCCTACAAGCCTTCGGTGAACAGTCTGAGTACCGGACAGGTGCTCTCTTCCGCATACACCTTTGACAAGGCGAAGCTGGTTGTACGGGAAATGACCGACAATCTGGTTTTGGATCTGGTATCCAAGAAACTTGTCACTGATAGGATGACGCTGATGATTGGTTATGATATAGAGAACCTTACTGATGAAAGACGCAGGATAGCCTACATCGGTTCTGTGGAAAAGGACTGGTACGGCCGTGAGGTGCCGAAACCGGCACACGGAACTATACACCTTTCGCGCCAAAGTTCTTCAACAGAGTTGATTACGGGTGCCGTAATGCAACTTTTCGATAGGGTTGTGGACAGAAACCTGCTGGTGCGGAGAATGAACGTAATCGCGGAAAATACTGTCGATGAGGCGAAGGCGGATATCCAACTGGACTTGTTTGAAAATCATCCGGAGGCCGACGAAAGGGAACGCCGTCGCCAGGAGGCTATACTCGCGATAAAGAGCAAATACGGCAAGAATGCCATCCTCAAGGGTATGAACTTCGAGGAGGGGGCAACGGCCAGGGAGAGAAACCGGCAGGTGGGAGGGCACAAGGCATGAGTAATTACGATGATATCATAAATATTCCCCGTTGGAATCCGAAATCGCATCCGAGGATGTCGGAATACGAAAGAGCTGCGCAGTTCGCGCCTTTTTCCGCTCTCACCGGCTACGATGCGATGGTCTGTGAAACTGCCCGCCTGACTGATGCCAAGTCAGATCTGGACGAAGAACAGATGTTCACTCTGAACGAAATCCTCAGGACCATTGTCGGGAGAATCAACGAACATCCGAAAGTGAGCATCACCTGGTTCAGAAAGGATGGCCGGAAGAAAGGTGGGGTATATGTACAAACAGAAGGAACAGTAAGAAACGTGGATATTTCTGGCAGGCTTCTCATTTTGAAAGAGGGAACCGTAATATCTCTGGAAGACATCGCATCAATAAAGATTCTCGACTGATGGATTCCATGTTTGTCATCTACTTTATGACGAACCAGTTGTAGCCGCCGGCGGGGATGGTTGCGGTTAGTTCTATGGTGTAGTCGCGGCAAAGCCTGTACTTTTGTGTTCTGCCGTCCTGCCCGGTCGCTAGGGCTTTTCTTGTGAGGCCGGTGTAGTAGAGAGGAACGGTGATGGTGCGGATGATTTCCTCGTCGGTGGGGTTGAAGACCATTACGAAGCCTTTCTCCTCAAGGCCGGGGTTCACGTGCATGAAACCGTCCCAGTCAACACCGTCGGGACGGCGCAGGTGGATGACGTCGCTGCAGAGTATGTCGCGGTACTTCTTGTACCAGGCTATCACTTCCTTGACGCACTCCTTGGTGCGCTCGGTGTCGTAGAGGCGGAAGCCGCGGTAGCAGGCCTGCACACCTGAACCGTAGTTCTGCATCATATGGGCTCTGTAGGCGTCAAGATGCTCGTCCAGAGGTTCCAGAGTGGCCGCTGCACCACCGCCGTGGTACTGCACGAGCGGCACGAAGGTCCAGCTGTTGGTGGCGGTGCGCTTCCACATACCGTCATAGATGTTCTGGCGGCCAAGGATAATCTGTCTGTCGCGAGGAAGCGACCAGTTCACCTCGCGGTAGCCCACGGCACTCTTGTTCGAACCCACGAAGCGGAACCCGTCGTCAGGCACGTTCAAAAAGATGCCGTTGGCGCACATCCAGCGGTACATATCATCGATTACCTTGTGCTGCTTCCATTGAGAGTCCTCCAGGCCGGAGTGATGGGCGTGGCTCGTGGAGGCGCAGGGGTCACCGCTGTATGAGCCGTCGTGTTCAAGGACGTCAAAGCCTGTCTTCTCGTAGAACGACTTTATCTTGCGGAAGTAGTCATATCCCCATTCGGTGCAGATGCAGGGCGAACTGCCGAAGGTCATACCGCCCCTCTTGCCGGTGGCCGGGTTGATGAGGTCCACCTCGTCGCTGATCCAGCGGCTGGCGTACAGGGAGTAGCCTCCGAGCTCTATGCCCTTGGAATGCGCGTAGTCGGCAAGAGCCTTGAACTTTGCGATGTTTTCCTCCGATTCGTCCTCCATATCGAGGCCGGAGCCGAAGCTGAGGATGACCATCTCGTATCCGGTCTCAGCGCACTGGTCGATTGCAGTCCTGACGACCTCAGGGTCGGTGGATGTGCAGTGCATAAATATGGGATTCTCGCTCGTCCAAGGAGCGATATGGTTGCAGAAGCGCTTGAAGAACAGTGATTTGCGCTCTCTTTCTTCGCTGTCGTACGGCATTATCCAGTTCCTGAAGCTGCTGAACCTGCCGCCTGCCTCGATTATCTCCTGAGGGCCTCGGGGAAGTCTGACTTGAAGCTGACACGGGGTGTCGAGAGTGTAACTTACCTGCGAGGTGTAGCGGGGGTCCTTCTCCCAATGGGTGGTGAAGCCTTCGTCCCAGTCGCTCTCTACATAGATGTTTGCAGGGCGGAACTTTACCGGACCATCGACGATGGACTCGGGTTCCACCATTGCAAGGTCTTCGAGCATGAACTCATTGAGCATATATGCATAGTCAGCCTTGTTGTAGAGCTCAAACCATTTGCTGATGATGGGATATCCGTCATATACGGCAACGTGAAGGTCAAGTTCCAGATCCTTGAGAAGTCCCGGACCCACGAGTTTGAAGATTATTTCCTTGCCTGTAGGCTTCCACTCCTTCACAAGGGACCAGCGCTTGTGCTTCCACTCCATACGGGGCTGAAGGTCCCGGATTTCGAAATCTACTACCTGGAATGAATCCGGGATGGGGGTCAAACCGTCTATCCAGCTGTTGAGCGTGTAGCCGTATTCGAACTGGCCTGTGAGTCCGCCTATGCTGTAGATGTGACCGTCGATTTTCAGGGACCCCTCGCTGCTTGGTGAGCGCAACAGAGCCTCTCCTGACATAGCGTTGTGGATGTCGATGGTTGCAAGATTGGGAATAATGCGGAAACTTCTTGAGACCAGTCCGTTGCCAATGACTATGGTCTTGCCGTCGCCAGTGCCGGAAACGGTTGTGCCGAATCCGCTGTTGTCAATGAGCCAGTCTGCCTTCGGCTTTCCGGCTCTTGCCGGCCGGACGGGAAGGGAGGATATCTTCTCGCTCAGAGTACCGTATGGCTGTGAGGCTTTGGATGCATCGAGGTCGGAAAGTTTGATCGGGTTCTCTCCCTGCAAAGGAAGAGATATGAGGATAAGTGCCGAAGCGATTATCCATTTGCCCACTACCGGGACCTTCTGAACCAGCACGCAGACTACAGCCGTAGTGAAATAGGCACTGACAGCGGTGAGAATTATCTCCACCGGCGTCGTCATTATCCCGAGACTTCCTTCGGCACCAATTCCCAAAGCCCCCCTGTACAGTGCAGCGAACATTCCAAGTGCCAGCATATGGCACAGGTACATTCCGTAGCTAGCCCTTGACACCGGCAGCACGATGCAGCGGTAGAACCGTCCGCTGAAGTGGAATTGCCTGAACAGCAGCACCCATCCTATAGTCATCAAAGCCACGCTGAAGGTGTTGTAGAACCAGGGCGTCTCCCACACGGCGGCGACTCCACATTCACCTCCCGTCGGGAAAACACCGTTCGAGGACTCCATCACTCTTTTCACAAACCCTCCGACGCACACCGCGAACCCTACCAGAAAGCAAGGCAGTGCCACCGCCAGCGTCTTCCCCCAACTCATCTCAGACCCGAACCTCCTCAGATAGAGCCCCAGTAGCAGGTATCCGATAAATCCGCTGAAATAATAGAAAATACCGAACTCGTTCCAGCTGGCTTCACCCCAGAGAGGATACTTCGCCTGCATCGGGATTCCGCCCGGGCCGTATATGCATACAGCGTCCGCGCCGATACCCGCCTCACGGATGAAAGGAATGAATGAGGTCAGAAAGCAGAGCCCCAGAAAGAACAGCAGTTCCTTCCTGCCCACTTTCTCCGCCCACGGTGACAGCAGCGGCATCAGCAGATAGAGCCCCACAATCATATAGACGAACCAGAGATGTCCTGCCGCATAATTGAAATTCAACGCCAGATCCTTGAAATTCTGAACCGGCTCCCCATATACCAGAGCGTAAACCACTGTCCATATCACGAACGGGGCCAATATTCTCACGGCTCTCCTCCTGAAGAACTCCCTGGTGCTGTAGTGCACGGGAAACTGCAGATAGCTCGACGCCACCACGAACACCGGCACGCAGGCACGGGCGAAACTGTCGAACAGCGCCACCCATAACGCATCCATCTTTGTCAGAACCAATGTTCCGTCACCACCGAGGTAAAACGGCTCGGTACTGTGCACGACCATAACCAAAAAACAAGCGGCGACCCTCATCCAGTCGATCCAAACTTCACGATTCTTTTCCATACACTGATTTTTTTATTCCATCGCCCTCTGCAATTGCGATGACCCGGTGCAAATTGTCATTATATTATTCGTTCCAGAGCTCCTTTATCGTCTCTGTCAGGTTCATTCCGTCAGGGACGTTTTCCGTGGGGGCGATGGAGCGCGCAAGCGCACTTCTGCCGTTTCCAAGGGAGGCGCATCTGGTTCCGGGCATCTGGATATGGCACCAGGGGTCGTTCTCCTTTACCCAGTGGTATGCGTAGCGGATCCAGTCCTGCCTCTGCTGTTCGGGAAGGGCGTAAAGCCAGGTGATTTCATCGTATCCCCATACAAATATCTGCTCCCAGAAGGGGAGATTGGGGTCGCTTCTGTCGGAGGCCTCGCCAGGATGGCTGCTTGCACCCCAGTTGTCAAATTCAACGAGGTAGGGGTGGGGATAGGCGCCGTACATCGCGTCGGTGAATCCGGGCCTGAGCCGTGCGGTGAGGTGACCGTTTTCGGGAGTCTCCTCTATGCGCATAGGAAATGCGTTGTAATCCAGCACGCTGCGGCCGTCGGGGGTGAACATTCCCTCCTCACCGCCGTGTGCGTCGTACATCACATAGTGGCGGCGTGCCTTGGGGTCATAGTATGCGTGCATCTTCGACAGGAATTCGTCGTAAGCCTTCCAATCGGTGTCCTGGCAGCCTATGAGCATTGTCTGGCCGAGGTGGACGGCCTCGCAGCCCATCTCCACAAAGTGGCCGATGAGGAAAGAGTACCACAGTTGTGTCTCAGTCCGGCGTATGTCGGGGACGCTGTTGCCACCGCCCCAGTGGTTCACGAACGAGCCGTCGGGGTAGAGCATCGCCTCCAGGTCGAAGGTCCTCTGCTCTACCGGGAGGCCGAGGGATTCAAAGGTCCACGCAGGTATGGTAAGTTCCTCAATCTGATGGGTCATGAATTCGAAGCAGCAGCCCTGAAGCACCACGTCCGGCGCAGCCTGGTGTACCTTGGTCGCATAGGCTTTGGCATTCTCGAGCCATTCGTGATTGTTGAAATTACGTTCACCGCCCCAGATGCATACGGCGCGGCCGACGAACTTGGTGCCGGTCTCGACTATGAAATCGATGTCGGCATCCTTGTCAGGGTAGGAGTCGGTCAGGAGCCCCATCATTGTGATGGCGCGGTCGAGATAGTTGCAAAGCACTTCCTCGGAAGGCTTGCCGTCAAAGTGATAATTCTTTACTGCGGTCCTGCTGCAGGAGCAGAGAATTGACAGTGCAAATAATATAATGGCTGTTTTTCTCATATTCCAATCTATTTCTGATAAACCTGCCTGCCCTCAAACCAGGTGCCGGCAACATTGACCTGGAAGATTTCCTTGCATTTGTCCTGTGCCTCAAGGTCAAGTACATCCTTGTCCAGCATTACGAAATCGGCATACTTCCCGACCTCGATGGAACCGCGCTCCTTCTCAAGTCCCAGGCTTGCAGCTCCGTTTATGGTAAGGCATTTGAGCACCTCGCTGACTGTAAGCAGTTCGTCAGGATTGAGAGAATCGACGTCAAGGTAAGCGGGGCTCAATCCATTCACGCTGGCACCGATGATGTTGGGGACAGTGCCGATAACCGACTCCCCGCAAGGTGCATCAGTCGATGACGATACCACAATGCCCGCGTCTATCAGGGACTTCATAGGATAACCTTTTTCATAGATTTCCTCCGGCATAATGGAAAGGAAATACATATGGTAGAGAAGCGGGTCACCCATGTGCCAGATAAGATTGGATGCAATGCCTATGTTGTTGGCGGCACAGCGGGTAATGTCGTCCTTGGAAATATTTCTTACGTGGGCGAGCGAATTGCGGACGGTAAGATTCTTTGCTGAAGGGGATGCGCTGTATGCGTTTATAACAGCATTGCAGGCCATATCCCCGAAAGTGTGCGTATGGACAGGGAACCCTTTGGCATTGGCAGCCGCAACAATTGCGTCAAGTTCTTCCTGAGCCCAGATTATGTTTCCGTGTTTCTTCTCTTCCGGCAAACCCTCTACAGTATATTCTCCGCTTATCCAGCCCGTATAGGTCTCCACGACTCCGTCAGAGAACAGCTTCACACCGTTTGCGGTTATGTGTCCTTTGGAATAGTCCTGTGAAAGAGAGCCGACCTTTTTTAGTTTGTCAGTTATGGTTTCCGGGATGGAACCGCCCTTGGGCAGCCCCCAGTCATAACTGCGTATGGTGTAATATCCCATCACGTTGGCCGTGAGTTCTCCACGGTCGTCCAACTCAGCGAGATACTTGTATGACTGCGCATCATCCAGAGCGTTTATGTAAGCGTCGAGATATGATGTAAAGCCGCGTTTGTTGAGCTCCTTCACGGCATTCAGGCAGGCTTGGCGGTATCCTTCATCATCCAATAACGTTCCGATTGCCTTTTCTGTGACATAGAATACCACTTCGTCGGTGACATACCCGCTGGCTATATCGGTGGGATTGCCATTGCCGTCAAGAATGGTGATGACTTCTCCGCCACGGATATCCTTGATTTTTTTTCCATTGTCATTGATAAGCCCCGCCTTCTTCAGTGCAGTCCTGTTGCATACGGCATTGTGGCCGCTTCCATCGAACAGTACCACCGGATAACCTTCTGAAACAGCCTCTATCTCCATGGCATAGTCTCTGTCAGATAACTTCTGAAGGTCCTCTGTAGGCCATCCGAACGAAAGGAACGCTCCCGGCTTGGTTTTCATTTTTTGGGGGATTATACTGCCAATCAGTTCTGTATATGGAGACAGATATCCGGGGAGCACCCGGGCTATGCCGTCAATGCCTATGAAATGTCCGTGACCTTCGGTACAGCCGGGGATGACGAGCCCCTTGCCGTCATAGTCAATAACCTTCATATCCGGCTTGATATATTCCGAAGCTCCAGCTTTAGAACCTACATATACGTACTTGCCATCCTTGACGACAAATGCTTCTGCGATAGATTCCGACGGATCTGCAGTGAAGATTTTGCCATACAATACAAAACTTCTGCCCTCCAAATCTTCGGGGTCCTCTGATTTCTGGCAACCGAAAAGCAGGCATCCAAGGAGAGCTGCAAGAACAATCGTGAAAAGATGTTTTTTTGAACCTGTGTTGTTGTTTTTTTTCATAATATGAGAATTATCGGCCTTTAATTCTACAAAGGTAAGGAACTTTTTCGTTTTTACATAAAGGACGCCCACGGTGTTTTCGGTAAATAATCAGTATCTTTGAGAAATGGAAATCATTTCATCTATGAATGCGAAAATATTATTGACAGCCGCATTGACGGCATTTTTCTGGACTTGTACATTTGCTGATGCCCCTTTCCGGAATCACCGATACGATGTGATTGACATATTGCCTGTCAGAGAGGGGGACGTGGTCTTTGTGGGGAACAGTATCACCAATATGCACGAGTGGTGGGAAGCCTTCGGCAGTCAGGGCAATATACTGAACCGCGGAGTCTCCGGCTGTGTCTCTTCCGAAACCTTGGCAAACATCGACCCTATCATCGACGGGCATCCCTCAAAGGTGTTTCTGATGATAGGAACGAATGACCTTGCCCTGGCGCCCGCGGATATGCAGCTCAGGGAGGCTGAGAAGGCTGCAGCGAACGTACGGGAGATTGTCTCCCGTTTCAGGAATCGCAGCCCGGAAACGAAATTGTACATCCAGAGCGTCCTTCCCGTCGCTGAGAGTAACAGGCGGTCTGCTGAGTCAATAATGAGGCTCAATGAACTTTACAGGGAGATGTGCGAAAGTGAGGGGCTCACCTATGTTGACCTCTGGTCACAGATGGTTGAGCCCGGTACAACCCACATCAATCCTTTATATACCCGGGACGGGCTTCATCTCTATCCGTCAGGATACAGAGTGTGGTGCAATGCAATAGCCCCGTTGATTGGGATGGAGTGCATATATGAGGATGCCCCGAACAATGATTACAATCTTGAAGGCAGCCTTGCAATGCGCGCGGCTGCTTTCGGCTTGCTGCCTGTCGGCAGTGATGATATTGTGATGATTGGGGACGAGATGTTCCACGGTGGGGAATGGCACGAACTGCTCGGAAGCCCGAGGGTTAAGAACCGCGGTTCCGGCTGGGGATTCGGAGGTCCGTCAATCGGGGATATTGAAAAGGAGATACCGGCCATCTTTGCATCTGGCAATGCGCCTTATGCAGTCTGCCTTCACGCAGGAGCGGCGGAGGTTGCAGCCAATGTTCCTGCGGATACAATTGTGGCCCGTTACCGCCGCCTTGTCTCTTCAATCATCAAGGCGGCTCCGGAAAGCCGTCTGTTGCTTTTGTCGGTCCAGCCTGTCTATCAATACCATCAGAAGACGACAGGTCAGGATGAGGTCAACTCCGGAATTGCGGACATAGCCCGTGAGTCCGGTGCCGAATACGTCGATATCTATAATCCTCTCCGTGAGGGAAACGGAGTCTCCGGATATCTGAACGGCAATTATGTGATGGGGAAGGGGTATCTGAAAATCAGCCGGATACTGGCGGACAGGCTTAATCTGCCTCAAGTCTCATTGATTTATGCAACCCGTGAGACAGCCTTTACCGGGCGGGGTAACAAGGGGGAGGTGCTTTCCACTCTTACAATATCCCCCGAAAAGACACTCCGCCTGCGCTGGATGAAAGTCGCTCTGGATGCCGATGCCTCTGACGTGAACTCTCTTTCCCTAAGATGCGGAGGCCGAATATTGGGCTCCGTCAAGGTGAAGCCGGGCAAGACAGAATACAGGATTCCCTGCTGTGTAAAGGTCCGGGACCTGACAGATATAGAGCTTTGTGCCGACATTTCAGAAGATGCGGTTGAGGGGCACACGGTAAGTGCTGACATCAGGTGTGTCAAATGCGGATTGTTCAGATGGCGTGATGTCGAAGTGCCGGAGCACGGAGGCAGGGAGATACTTCTCAAGCGCGTCAAACTCCTCGGGACAGGAGATTACGGCTCAGTAGGTTACAGGATTCCAGCAATCATCACCCTTTCCGACGGCAGCCTGCTCGTGACGACCGACAAGAGAAAGCACAATGATCTGGATCTTCCTGAGGATATAGACATCATAGCGCAACGCAGCACCGACGGAGGATTGACCTGGTCCGACCCTGTGATGGTGGTCGAGGGCAAGGGCTTCAACAAAGGCTATGGAGATGCCGCCCTTGTGGAGACAATTTCCGGAGACGTCCTCTGCGCGTTCAGCGGCGGGACCGGTATCTGGCCTTCCACTCTTGAGGATCCCCAGCGGAACTATATAAGCCGGAGCAGGGATGGTGGTGTCACCTGGTCAGACCCCGTAGAGTGTACTTTCCGGCTTTGGGGACCGGATGCCGACAATCCGGAGTGCCGTACCAGCCACAGCGCATTCTTCGCCTCAGGTCGAGGCCTGCGTCTTGAAAAGGGGAAACACGCCGGGAGGGTGATGTTCGTCGCCGCTGTCCATTCGTTGAAGGCCAACCGCTTCGACAACTATGTCTATTATTCCGATGATGAGGGAGTTACCTGGAAAGTCTCCAAACGTGCCTTCATCGGAGGAGATGAGGCCAAGGTGGTCGAACTTCCCGACGGGAAGGTGCTGTTGAGCGTCCGCAGGAGCGGAGAACGGGGATATAACCTGTCGGAGGATGGGGGAGAGACCTGGTCTGAACAGGGAACATGGAAGGACATCTGTGTGAATGCCTGTGACGGGGACATCATCCCGCTCGGCGATTCTCTTCTGCTTCATTCCGTCCCCAATTCAATGGAGCGCCGCAATGTGAGCATCTTCGTGAGCCGTGACAACGGACGCACCTGGCCCTACTCCAAGAGCATCTGCGCTTATGAATCAGTCTATTCCTCAATGACCGTGCTGCCCGACGGCACTCTCGGTGTCTATTTCGAGGAGAACCCTGAAGTGGAGTTCGATATGTATTTTGTGAACTTCTCGGCCGACTGGCTGCTGAAGCCTTAAATTACTCTTTTACGTGTGAAATGACGTAACTGCAAACGTCATCGACAGTAACGAATGGCGCGGAGTTTTCGAACGATATGGAAAACCTCGTCTCTATCGCCATCGACATCAGCAACATTGTCAGCGAGTCAATCCCGAGGTCTCTTGTCAGTTGGGTGTCATAGTCCACGGCACTCAAGTCAGCTGATGGTCTTAGTACGGAAAGGACCTCCTTGAGAGCGGGCAATACTTCTTCTCTTGTCATAATGTCAGATTCTTGATACTTTGAGGCTTCCGGTGCGCTTGAAATCTTCGGTGCGAACCGTGACCTTAGAAATTCTGTGAGTCGTGGGAAGCGTTGCGTTGATTTTACCGACAAGTTCGTTCATATATTTTCCGACCTCTTCGAACGGGGCTCCGCCGAATGCCGGGAGATTCGGCAGTATCTCGATTGCGATTACCTGCCTGTCATCAACGATGTCTTCCTTCGCGATTGCGTCGCGGACGTGGTCATCGGCATAGAAAGGCTCCTCAATGGTTTCCGGACTTACATTCTCTCCGTTTGAGAGTATAATCAGGTTCTTGATGCGGCCGGTTATATAGACGAAGCCATCTTCGTCAATGCGTGCAAGGTCCCCGGTACGGAGCCATCCATCTTCGGTGAGCGCCGCCCTGGTGTTCTCCGGGTCGTTGTAGTATCCTAGAAAGACGTTGTCTCCCTTTATCCAGAGTTCGTCGTTGACAAGTTTCGCTTCCTGCCCGTAATATAATTTTCCTACGGATGTGGGGCGAGTAGTTACGTCAGCATTGCCCGTGGAGAGGTTTGCACCTTCGGTCAGGCCGTAGCCTGCTAGAAGTTGTATGCCGAAATTGTCAAACACGGAAATCAGCCTTGGTGGAACGTTGGCCGCACCGGCTATGATGGTCTTGAGAGCTCCACCGAGGAACTGTATGCCATACATCTTCACCAGACCTGCAAGCACTTCGCACAGACCTGGAACCAGTACCAGAGTGGTGGGCTTGATTATCTGCATCTTGGGCATCATAGCCTTGATGTCGGGACATTCGTACCAGAGATTGCCGGTATAAAAGACGGACAGTAACCCCCTGATTGCTCCGAACACGTGGCTCAGAGGGAGAAATCCGATATATCTGTGGTTTCCGATTACGCTCCCGGGAGCATAGCAACCGTTCAGAGAACCTCTCATCAGCGCTCTGTGAGGCACTACCGCACCTTTCGGCGCGCCTGTGGAACCCCCGGTGAAAAATATGGATGCGGGGGCATCCTTGTCAATCGGGGTGACCGGATCTATCCGGTCTCCGGTAGATTTGGAATCGAGCACCTTTATACCTTCGACAGCGGCGGCGGATTCCTTGAGGGATTCGGCGACAAAGAGGGCGGATATCCGGAACTTCTTGCAGCATCCCGCCACTGCCGGAGCAGGAAGTGCGGCGGGAAGAATCAGGGAGACGTAACCTGCGGAGGTCACCGCCAGAAAAAGTTCGACGGCATTGATGGTATTCTTGTCCAGAATGGCTATGTGGCTTCCTTTTTCGAGCCCGAGGGAGTTAAGGAACGCCCTGCGGCGGCCTATGTTGTCACAGAACTGTTTGTATGTGTAGGTTTTTTCAATGTTTGATATTGCCGGACTGTCGGAATATTGTTCTTCAATCCACTGTAGGAATTCCGGAATGGTGGGGATGTACTGAAGCCTTGCCAGTTCCCCGGCAGGAATCATATCGTGAAAATAGTTTGACATTGTTGTGAGGTAAAGGTTATAGTTTTTCACTGCTAAAATAATAAAAAAAAAGATTATTTTTGTTTGACAATATGATAAACTGATGAAAACCACTGTCAAGGAAGTCAAGTCGCGCAATGAGCTGCGCACTTTCATCACATTTCCCGAATCACTCTACAAGGGTTGCGAAAACTGGGTTCCGGCCCTTATCGGAGATGAGTTCGACACTCTGACCCCTGAAAAAAACGCCGCTTTTGAATTTTGTGAGGCCAGGTACTGGCTTGCGTACGATGAGAAAGGAAAAGTTGTCGGCCGTATCGCCGGCATAATCAACCGCGAATCCAACAAACGCTGGAACAAGAAAGATGTCCGTTTCGGGTGGATTGATTTTGTGAATGACTTCGACGTTGTATCCGCTCTGATTGAAAAGGTCCGGGAGTGGGGCAGAGAGAAGGGTATGGAGCATATTGTGGGTCCTCTCGGCTTTACCGATATGGACAAGGAAGGCCTTCTTGTCGAGGGCTATGAGCATCTCTCGCCTTTTACATGCATTTACAACTACCCGTACTACGGCGAGTTGCTTGAGAAGGTGGGTTTTTCAAAGGACGTTGACTGGATTCAGAATCTGGTTGAGATTCCTTCTGAACTTCCTCCGATGTTCCAATATGCCGAGTTGGTCGAGAAAAAGTTCGGGATTCACGTTGTCAAGATAAAGTCAGTGAGAGAACTTGGCCGGAGATACGGAATGGAGATATTCCATCTTTACAATCAGGCGTTTGCGCCTCTGTATGAATTTTCTCCCCTTACTGACGTGCAGATAAAGAGATATCTTCAGACATACGTGCCTATTCTGGATCCTGATTTCACCTGCGTGCTGGTTGACGGCGATGACAAGCCTGTCGGATTCTGTTTCTGCGTACCGACTCTGTCAAAGGCTGTAAAAAAGTCCGGTGGCAGGCTTTTCCCATTCGGGCTGTTCCGCATACTGAAGGCCCTGAAGAAGAACGACACGCTGGAGGCCTTGCTGATAGGTATCTTGCCCGAATATCAGGGGAAGGGGGCCAGTGTTTTGATGTTCAAGCATATCCACGAGAATTGCATACGCCGTGGCGTCACGCGGTTGCTTGGTAACCCCCAGTTGGAGACCAATTACAAGGTGCAGTCGATGTGGAGCGGGTATGATACCGGCTTCTATCAGCGGCGCAGGTCGTATGTTCAAGATATCTGATTTGCAGGGGGATGCCGATAATCCACATTTCTTCTCTTTCCGTCCCGGGGGTGGAAATCTATTCTTCCCTTACGGAAGCGCAGTTGTGCGACAAACGTCTGACCGGGGAGGAACTCTTCATAGCCGAAAGTGAGAAAGTCATTGATGTGGCTCTTGATGCAGGATATGTACCATTTTCGATGCTTACTGAAGAGAAGCACCTGACCGGGATAACGGCCGGAGTGATAGAGAGGGTTGGGGATATTCCGGTCTATGCGGGAAGCCGCGAATTGCTGCAGAAACTTACCGGCTATCCTCTTACCAGAGGTGTTCTGTGCGCGATGCATCGGCCGGAACATCCTTCCGTCGGTGAGGTTCTGAAAGATGCCCGTCTGGCAGTCGTCATTGACAGTGTGACCAATACCACCAATATAGGAGCTATTTTCCGCTCTGCCGTAGCCCTCGGGGTGGATGCAGTACTTTTGACCAGAACCACCTGCGACCCGCTGAACCGCCGCGCCGTCCGTGTCTCCATGGGTACTGTGTTTCAGGTTCCCTGGAGCTGGCTGGACGGTCCTGTCAGTTCTCTCCACAATTACGGCTTCAAGACAGCCGCAATGGCTCTGACCGACCAGAGCATCCCTCTGGATGCCCCTGTTTTGAAAACCGTTGATCGACTTGCTCTGGTTATGGGTACCGAGGGAGACGGACTCTCCCACAAGGTCATTTCAGAGGCGGACTATGTGGTACGGATTCCGATGAAAAGAAACATCGATTCCCTGAATGTCGCCGCTGCTGCCGCCGTTGCATTCTGGGAACTGCGCTGATGCAGAATGCACTGTTCACTTCAGTGCCGATATGACGAAATTTTGTTTGACGAAAGCTCTTTTGCTTGTGCGGGCGAAGGGACTCGAACCCATACGCACTAGGCACCAGATCCTAAGTCTGGCTTGGCTACCAATTACAACACGCCCGCGAAGTAGTGCCGTAGGGCAGGGGACTGCTGACGGATTACCAGAGGTCCTCTGATGAGACAGTCAGTTTCTTGCGGCCGTGACGGCGGCGTGCTGCCAAAACGCGGCGTCCGTTGGGAGTGCTCATACGCTCGCGGAATCCGTGTTTGTGGCGGCGTTTGATCTGTGAGGGTTGAAATGTACGTTTCATATCTTTAGTTTTTTATATTTTCCACAATGGACGGCAAAGATAGTGTTTTTCCCTCCTAATTACAAAATTTATTTTGAGATAATCACCACCTTCTTGGTGCTGAAATATTCTCCGTCAAAAAAGGAGGACAAATCAGTCTTGAAGAACCTGGCCTTGTCCAGACCGCATTTTCGTGCGCAAAGTTCAATCTCGTCGTCGAGTTCTCCGCCTTTGAGGCAGATGGCGGCCTTGGTGAACGAACCCTTTATCCAGGGATACATATTGTCAAGAGAGGTGACGGCGCGTGAGACAACGTAATCGAACCTTCTTCCCAGAGTCTCCACTCTCGCGTTCACGGTCTCCACGTTGCCGAGCCCGAGACTTTCCGCAACTGCGGATGCAACCTTGATCTTCTTCCCGATGGAGTCGCACAGGATGAAATTGCAGCGCGGGAAAGCCACGGCAAGAGGAATTCCGGGAAAGCCGCCGCCTGTGCCGACATCGAGGATACTGCTCCCGGCCGGAAAATCGACAACCTTTGCAATCGCGAGACTGTGAAGCAGGTGATGCTCCACGAAATTGTTCATATCTTTCCTGGATATGACGTTTATTGCGGAGTTCCATTGCCGGTAGAGACTCTCCATCTTCCTGAAGGAGTCCATCTGGACGGTACTAAGGTGCGGAAAATATTCATTCACTCTTTCCATTGTTGTCGATATTGCGGGGAATCAGCATCTTCCTTGCACGGTTCAGCCGTGTCTTGACGGTGCTCAAGGGCAGGCAGAGTTCAGACGCTATGTCCTCGTACGCATAATCTTTAATAAAACGGAGCCTTGCCACACTTCTGTATCTTTCCGGAAGGCCATCTATCCGGGTCGTCATATCCGAGACCGCCTGAGTGATTATGTAACTCTCTTCAGGGGTGGGGCCTGCGGGAATGCCGGACTCTTCGGTGTCGGGGCTCAAGGGTACGGAAGAAAGAATGTTCCTGTTCCTGCGCAGATGGTCCTTGGCTTCGTTCTGAGCTATACTGTATATCCAAGTGGAAAAGGCGTATCTGCAGTCATACTGGCCTATATTGACGTATGCCTTTTCAAGGCTTCTCTGGCAGATGTCCTCCGCATCCTCGGCAACCGATACATATTTCATAATGTGAGCTATGAGCGCTTCGCGGTAGCGGGAGAGCAGCATCGAGAAGGCACCACGGTCCTGCCGTACTGCCAGTTCAACCAACTCCTTGTCGGTCATTTCAATGCGCTTCTTTCCAGTTTCTGCCATAGTTGCATTCCACAGTCAACGGTACCTTGAGCTTGCAGACATTCTCCATCTCTTCCTTTGCAATGGCGAGAACCGCCTCCGTTTCACCTGGAGCCACGTCGAAAATCAGTTCGTCGTGGACCTGAAGCACCATTCTGCTCTTGAACTCTTCTCTGCGCAGCCTCTCCCATACTTTTATCATCGCCATTTTTATGATGTCGGCGGCACTGCCCTGAATGGGGGCATTCACTGCGTTTCTTTCAGCCAGGGAGCTGACGTTGTGGTTGCGGGAGTTGATGTCGGGGAGATATCTGCGCCTGCCGAACATAGTCTCCACATATCCTCTTTCGTGTGCCTGTTTCACGACATTTCCGATATATGCTTTCACTCCGGGATAATTGCGGAAATACTCCTCAATGAAGCGTTTGGCTTCGTTTCTCGGGATTTCCATCCTCTGGGCCAGACCGAAAGCCGACATTCCGTAAATAATTCCGAAATTGGCGGCCTTGGCTTTCCTGCGTTCCTGCGGGGTGACCTCTTCGGGTCCCTTTCCGAATATTCGCGCGGCAGTGGCGGTGTGTATGTCCGCTCCGTGGCTGAAGCCATCCAGCATAGCCTCGTCTCCACTCAGATGTGCCATCACCCTAAGCTCTATCTGGGAATAATCGGCCGAGATGATACATCCTTCGGGGTTGCTGCTGACAAAAGCTTCCCTGATTCTGCTGCCCAGTTCAGTGCGAATCGGGATATTCTGCAGGTTGGGGTGGGCGGAACTCAGCCTGCCTGTAGCTGTAAGTGTCTGGTTGAAAGTGGTGTGTATCTTCCCTGTCTTTGGGTTCACAAGGTTTGGAAGAGGCTCTACGTATGTTGACAGAAGCTTTTTCAAACCTCTGAATTTCAAAAGGAGGCTTACGAAAGGGTGCAGGCCTTCCAGTTCGCGTAGAGTCTCTTCGTCGGTGGGATAGTTCTGCCCGGATTTTTTCGCCCTGGAGTTGAGGGCGAGTTTTTCGTATATGACGTTTCCGACCTGACGGGGGGATGAGAGATTGAGAGCCGGTTCACCGACTGATTCCCTTGCCAGAGCCTCCAGCTCGGAAAGTTCTCCGGATAGGGAGATTCCGAATTGACGTAGCGAATCGGTGTCAAGTTTTACGCCGGTCCGCTCCATATCATCAAGAACCCTGACAAGCGGCATCTCCACGGAAGTGTAGAGATACCAGAGTCCTGCAGTTTCAAGTTCTTTCCTCAGCAGGGGGACGAGCTGCCATACAGCTGCGCATTCCTGCCCGGCGTTTCCCGTATCGGGGTCGTTTTCCACGGGTACTTCGACCGGAATGGAAAAAAGATCCGGTTCCGGTTGGCCCATCTGATCGGGATCCGGGGTATGGGCGGCGGGTGCCGTGGAGCGGAGTTCGGCGTTGAGGTAGCTCTTTACCAGAATGTCCAATTTGTGCGTTCTCTCCGGGGCGACCAGATAATGCATCAGTTCTATGTCGAATATCTTTCCCGCTGTCTTTATCCCTTTCATTGAATGTCCTGCCTTGATTATGCCTTCATCATTGAGCAGGAGCTCAGCCTGATTCTCTTCGCAGATGCAGTAGCAGTCATTCACCCCCAGAAAATATTGGTTTGAGAATCTGACTGCCACCATCCCGTGCGCTTTTGCAAGGGTGAGGATCTCCTTGAAATCGGTCTTTCTGCAGGTAATGCCGGATGGGGCGGTTGTCTCCCGAGCAACCGAATCGGGAAGCAGGGATTTCAGGGAACCGAATTCGTATCTTTCTATGAACTCTGCGGTTGCCTCGGGGTCGGGGCCATCCAGAGCCATCGAGGAGAATTCGACTTCGACCGGTACATCGGTCTTGATGGTGACAAGCTCTTTACTAAGATATATATATGACTCCGCGGCGTGGAATGCTTCCTGCAGTTTCGGAGTCAGTTCGGACAGGTTGCTGTAGATGTTTTTCACGCTTCCATATTTCCTGATAAGTTTTCCGGCTCCGACTTCTCCGACACCGGGGACGCCCTTGATATTGTCGGAGGTGTCGCCCCAGAGCGTGAGTATGTCAATGATTGCGGAGGGGTGGGTGATGCCGTAGTGCTCGCAGACAGCCTCTTTTGAGATTGTCTCACTCTCCGTTCCGCTCTTTCCGGGTTTGTACTGGAAGATATGGTCGTCGATAATCTGACTCAGATCCTTGTCAGGTGTCACCATATAGACGTCGCACTCCGGGCCCGAGAATCGTTTTGCAAGGGTACCTATCACGTCATCGGCCTCATATCCGGGCATCATCACGACCGGAATCCGGAGGGCTTCCGCGATGGAACACAAGGGGTCCAGAGCTTCTTTCACGAGTTCCGGTGCGGCATATCTGTTGGCCTTGTATTCAGGTGAGAGTTCGTGTCGGAAGGTCTTTGCCGGAGGGTCGAAGGTAAGCGCCAGATGAGTGGGCCGCTCCCGTTTAATCAGTTCCAGCAGATATTTTGTGAAGCCGAACAGAATGGAGGTATCTTCTCCCTTGGAATTTATCATAGGCCTTCTCAGGAAGGCGTAGTACATCCTGAAAATGAGCGAATGCCCGTCTATGAGGAACAGCCTGTCCATATTATTATATCGCCAGAGCCTTGAGGTTCTCCACGAACATTCTGGAGGCCATTGCTAGCAACACGATTCCAAGAATCTTCGTTATTATGTAGATGGCCTGAGGCCCTATTATTTTCTCCAGTTTGTCGATGTTTTTGAAGACGAGATAGACAATCACCATATTGAGGAATATGGCAATCAGAATGTTTATCATCGCGTAGTCGGTACGCATGGCAATCACCGTGGTCAGGGCGCCGGCCCCGGCTATGAGCGGGAAGACCAGAGGGATGATGGCCGATGCCCCCTTCGGACAGTTGTCATTGTTCATTATGTGGACGCCCAGAGTCATTTCGAGGGCATATACCAGAAGTATTATGGCACCTGCAAGCGCGAACCCGTGGATGTCAATGTGGGCGGCCGCAAGCAACTGTTCACCGCCTATGAGGAAAGCCGTCAGCACGAGAAATGAAATCAGGGCTATCTGCAGCGGTTTGACGGCAAGACCCTGATGTTTGACATTTATGACGATGGGGATGGCCCCGGTCACGTCAATGATTGCGAAAAGAACCGCAAAAGTGTACAATATTTCCCGGATGCTGATCATAAGAGATCTTTTTATGCGTATTTTCGCAAAATAAACGAATTATTTCTATTTTTGCAAAACAGCTTCTAATGCTAATCAAACAACTGACAAATATGAGAAAGAAAATTGTAGCAGGTAACTGGAAGATGAACACCACCGTTACCGAAGGCGTGGCTCTGGCCAAGGAAATCACAGCAAAAATCAATGAAGTCCCTTCAGACGTCCAGCTTGTCGTTGCACCCCCTTTCACTCATCTGACAAAGGTTGCCGACGTACTCGGCGGGACAGCAATCGCACTCAGCGCGCAGAACTGCGCTGACCAGCCCAAGGGCGCTTTCACGGGTGAAGTTGCGGCTGCGATGCTCAAGGATGCCGGATGTGCATACACCATCCTCGGCCACTCCGAGCGCAGGGAATACTATGGTGAAACTTCCGAAACTCTCGTGAAGAAAATCAATCTTGCATTCGAATCCGGACTGAAGGTTATCTTCTGTGTCGGTGAGAAACTTGACGAACGCAATGCCGGCAAGCAGTTCGACGTAGTGGGCAAGCAGATTGAGGAAGTCCTCTTCACTTTCACCGCAGAGCAGATGGCTGATGTTGTCATTGCATACGAACCGGTATGGGCCATCGGAACAGGTGTCACCGCCACCAGTGCACAGGCTCAGGAAATCCACGCATTCATCCGCAAGGCAGTTGCCGGTAAATTCGGTGACAAGGTTGCTCAGGATACGACTATCCTTTACGGAGGAAGCTGCAAGCCTTCAAATGCAAAGGAACTTTTCGCCTGCCCTGACATTGATGGAGGTCTTATCGGAGGAGCGTCCCTGAAGGCCGGTGATTTCATCGCTATCGCACAGTCATATTAATGGATTACATCGCAGTCCATATTGCCGTAACTCCTTTCAGTGAGGAGTTTGCAGAGATAATCGAAGCCGGGCTGGAAGATCTCGGCTTCGATAGTTTTACAATTGAGGAGCCCTGCTTGAATGCCTTCATCCCCAAGGAAAAGTTCAACGTATCTGCGCTGAAAGTAGTTCTATCCGGATTTCAGGGTGAAGGACACGAGGTTTCCTTTACTACTGAATATATACCCGAGCAGAACTGGAATGCGGTGTGGGAGAGCGATTTCGAGCCTGTTGTGGTTGCAGGGACAGTGACCGTGAAGGCTCCGTACCACAGGAATCTTCCCCGCACAAAGTACAATATCGTCATAAATCCCCGGATGTCCTTTGGAAGCGGACATCATCAGACCACCTGTATGATGATAGAGGCTCTTCTGGCTGAAGGGAAGGCACTCAAGGGCAAGTCTGTGCTGGATATGGGATGCGGGACTGGCATCCTTTCAATAATGGCGGCCAAACTCGGGGCTGCGGTACCGGTCCACGCCATAGACATTGACCCGATATGTATCCGTTCGGCCGCTGCCAATGCCAAAAGGAACAGGGTGGGGCACAAGATTACGAGCCGTTGTGGAGATGCATCTCTTCTCCAGAGAGGGAGATATGACCTTATTCTGGCAAATATTAACAGAAATATCCTTCTGCAGGATATGCCTACTTATGCACGCGCCCTCAAGCCGGAAAGCGGAACGCTTATGCTCAGCGGCTTCTTTGAGGAGGATATTCCTTGTCTGATTGAAAAGGCTGAATCTCTCGGCCTGAAAATGACGTTCCATCTGGAACGCGAAGGCTGGTCGATGATAAGGCTCTCCTAATTTTTCTTCTTGAATGTTGAAGCACCTGTAACCCCTTTCACCTCAAGAGTGATGGGGTTTGGTGCGATGTAGGTGCAGGCAGAGGCTCCTGATACCTTCACTTCAAGATTCTTCAGAACTTTGATGTTTGCTTTGCTGGCTCCGGAAACTTTTACATCGGCGATGTCCGCTTCGAGAGCTTCACTGTTGAGACCGGATGCTCCGGAAACTTCAAGGTCGAATTGCCCGGCCGCTCCGGAAAGAACAACCTTGGATGCACCGGAAATGTCTGCAATAAGTTCTCCGAAATTTCCGTCAAGAGTTGTCTTCGATGCTCCCGATATCTGCAGGTTGGCCCTCGGAGCGTTGATTTTCAGGGAATCCACTGTCGAGGCGCTTCCGCACAGAAGATTGAATGTCTTCATTGCGGCTGAAGTGGTGAAGTCCCCTTCTGCAACAAGTTCGCTTGCGCCGCCCAGATCAATGGCATTGAGGTTCGGAAGGTATGCGGTTATTTTCAAATGGCTGCGCTTGGTGTTCTTGTATTTGAAAGGCAGTCTGTTATATGCAATCTGAAGAGTGCCGTCCTCCAGATAGGACAACTCCACGAATCCGATGCATTCACTGTCCGTTTCGATTGTCAGTCCGCATTTTTCGGCCTTGACGAGTTTGACTCTTGACGTATGGGAAACTTTGATGCCTGTGAAATCCCTGATTTCATATTCTTTCTTCACCGTGGGGTAGTCTGCCGAAAAAGCCGGTGTAAGCATTAATGCCGCAAGAGCGGCCAGAAGGATTTTTTTCATAGTATCATTTGCCGTTTATGATTCTTTGTCTTACTGATTCATACATTACCACAGCGGCAGCGGCGGAGACGTTCAGGGAGCCTATCTCTCCATTGAGAGGGATTTTTGCCCTGAAATCGCACAGCTGCAGGATTGCGGGAGAGATGCCTGTCCCTTCCGACCCCATTATTATGGCTGTGGGGCCGGTGAAATCGACGTCATACAGGACGGTGTCGCATTTCTCCGTGGCAGCTACAATATTGAAACCCAACTCCTTGAGATAATATATCGGAATTCTGAGGTTTGTCACTTTGCTTGTAGGGATGCGAAGAAGAGCCCCCGCCGATGTCTTGATTGCATCCGCATTGATGGCGGCACCTCCCTTTGCCGGAAGTATCAGGCCGTCTATTCCGGCACATTCAGCGCTTCTGGCAATCGCTCCGAGATTCCTGACATCGCTCACGCCGTCCAGCATTATGAATACCGGATTCTTCCGAAGGGAAAGAGCATTGTCAACCATAGTCTCGAATTCCACGTAATCGACTTGTGAAAAGTATGCCACAACTCCCTGATGTGTTCCTTTGACAAGGCGGTTGAGTTTCTCCCCCGGTACAAATTGAAAAGGGATTCCTCTGCTTTCGACTTCTTTCAGAAGATTGCGGAACTGCTCACCTTCGAGCCCCTGCTTGAAGAAAATCTTTTCGAGTTTCTTTCTCTGGCGCACCGCTTCTTCCACGGGGTGCATTCCAAACAGATAGTGTTGTTTCTCTTCCATTTAATATCAATTGAGGGATGCCCATTCATCCATCTTTGCATCCAGATCCCGTTTCAAGTCCAGATATTTGCGTGTCAACTCCATAATGTCGGTCTCCGGAGTGGGGGCTGACAGCTGGCTTTCAATCTCTTTCATTCCGGCTTCGAGCTGTGCTATCTGCTTCTCCAGAAAGTCGGAACGTTTCTTTATTTTCTTTGCCTCCCGGGAGAGGGCCTTCTGTTCCCTGTAATCCTGTTTCGTGCCGGATACCGGATTTTCCGGTTTTTCAGCCTTTGTCTCTTTTGCCGGTCTGGTTTTGGAGCTTTCCAGTTGATGGAGGGACTCCAGTTTCTTCGAGCGCAGGAAATCATCCACACCGCCGAGGAACTCCTTCACCTTTCCGTCTTTGAATTCATATACCTTGTCAACCAAGCCGTTCAGGAAGTCCCTGTCGTGAGAGACTATTATCAGGGTTCCGTCGTAAGCCTGCAATGCCTGTTTGAGGACATCTTTTGAACGAATGTCCATATGGTTGGTCGGTTCGTCAAGCGCAAGCAGGTTGTGGGAGCGGAGCATCAGTTTTGCCATCGCGAGTCGGGAGCGTTCTCCTCCGCTGAGGACAGCCACTTTCTTGTCTATTTCATCCCCACGGAAGAGGAATGCTGCCAGTATGTCCCTGAGTTTCGTCCGTATGTCACCGACGGCAATCCGGTCGAGTGTCTCGAAGACAGTCTGCTTCTTGTCCAGTACATCTTCCTGATTCTGGGCATAATAGCCGACATCTACATTGTATCCTTTCGCTGCGCTTCCCTCAAAAGGATCCAACTCATTCATTAGGACCCGCATCATCGTGGTCTTGCCCTCGCCGTTTCTTCCCACGAAGGCGACCTTCTCGCCCCGCTTGACAATCAGATTGGCTCCGTTCAGGATTATCTTGTTCCTGTCGTACCCTATGACAGCGTCCTTTGCCTCGAAAGCCACGTCACCGCTGCGGGGGGCGGGAGGAAACTTCACCGACAGGGTGACAAGGTCCTCGTCGTCAATCTCTATCCTGTCGAGTTTCTGAAGCTGCTTCACACGGGACTGGACCTGATTGCTCTTTGTGGGCTTGTAGCGGAACTTCTCTATGAATTCTTCAGTCTTTTCAATCATTCTCTGCTGGTTGGCGTACGCGGCTTTCTGCTGTTCGATGCGCTCCTTGCGAAGTTCCACGTATCTGGAGTAGGAGACCTTGTAGTCATAGAGATGACCGAGCATCACTTCCACTGTCCTTTCCGTGCAGTTGTCAAGGAATCTTCTGTCGTGCGAAATCAGCACCAGAGAACCGTTGTAACTGCGTATGTAATCCTCAAGCCATTGGATTGATTCAATGTCAAGATGGTTGGTGGGTTCGTCAAGAAGAAGGGCGTCGGGCTTGCGAAGTAGGATTTTGGCCAGTTCTATGCGCATATTCCAGCCCTGGGAGAAGGTGTCGGTCAGCCTGTCCAGTTCGTTTTTCTTGAACCCCAAGCCGATAAGTGTTTTCTGGGCACTTTGCAGCGGAGCCTCGCTTTCACCCAGACGGAGGGCATCGCCGGTTTCATTCAACTCCACAAGGAGCTTGTTGTAACTGTCTGATTCATAGTCTGTCCTTTCTGCCAGTTCCGCGGAAATCTCGTCCATCCTTCTTTCAAGGGCCTTGAGTCCGTCGAAGACGGTCATTGTCTCTTCAAGAACTGTACGTCCTTTGGAGTGTTCCATAATCTGGGGCAGATAGCCGATTTTCTGTCCGGAGGTAATCATCACCTGACCGGAGGTGGGGCTCTGCAGGCCCATAATCATCTTGAGAATCGTGGATTTCCCCGCGCCGTTCTTTCCTACCAATCCGATTTTCTCCTTGTCACCTATATGAAGGCTGATTTCGTCCAGAAGAGTGAACGAACCGAAGGACAGGGTTATGGCGTTGAGTGAAATCATTCTTCTTCATCATCTTCAGGCACTGCATCCTTGCATACCAGAATGCTTATCCAGTAGAGGATGAACAGCGGGACTGAGACCACGCTCAGGGAGAACGGGTCTCCTGATGGGGTAATCAGCGCTGCCAGCACCACCACGATGCAGACCGCATATCTCCACCCGCTCTTGAGCATCTGCTTCGTCACCAGACCCAGTTGTGAAAGAATCGCAATCAGGGTAGGGAACTCGAACACCAGTCCGAAAAGCAGTACTGTGGAGGTCACCGTGCCCATATAGGAGGACAGGGAGATAGTGTTTTCGACAGTATCGCTCACGCTGTAGCTGTGAAAGAAGTTCACCATCAGCGGAAGCACTACCGTGTAGCCTACGAAGAGTCCGGCATAAAACAGTACCGATGCGAAGAGGAAGGCCTTTCTGGTTGCCTTGATTTCGTGTTTGTAGAGTGCCGGGGCGATGAATCTCCAGATTTCGTAAATCAAATAAGGGCAGCAGATTATAATAGCGCATATAAAGGTCACCTTTATGTGAATCATAAACTGTGCGGCAACCTCGATGTTGACCAGTTTCAGGCTTACGTCAACCCCGAGCCACTGATAGAGAAAAAAATCGCCTCTGGTGGGTGCCAGAATCAGGTCGTCAAACAGGAAATCCTTGAAGAAGAAAAGGACGATGCTCACTACCAGCAGGACAGATATTGAACGTATCAGTCCTCCACGCAAATCCTCGAGATGATCCCAGAAGGTCATCTCTTTTTCTTCGTTTCCTTTCTTTGACATTCTTTACTCCTCTGGCTTAACCTCTTCGGCCTTCACCTCTTCAACTTTTGCCTTCTTCTTGGGGGTGGGTTCCGCTGCGTCAAGTTCTTTCCTGATTTCCTGGACGTCTTCCTCGACATCCTTCATTCCCTGCTTGAAGCTTTTCATTCCCTTTCCGAGACCGCGCATCAACTCGGGAATTTTCTTTCCTCCGAAAAGAAGGAGAACAACCAGTCCGATGATGATCCACTCCCATCCCTGGATGGCCAGCGGCATAATAAACATTGTAGTCATAGCTATGATAGTGTTTGTATTGTTGTTTAAAGTTTTTCGAGTTCCGCCCTGAGGTTGTTCAGTTTTTCGGTGGCATCGCTCTGTTTCTTTCTTTCATGTTCAACCACGGCCGCGGGGGCGTTCTCCACGAACCGTGCATTGCCCAGTTTGGCATTGACTCCCTTGAGGAAGCCTTCGTAACGGGCAATTTCGGCCAGAATTTTCTTGCGCTGCTCTTCCTTGTCAATCATCCCTTCAAGCGGTACGAAGAAACGGATTGTGCCTACGAGGAATCCCTGTCCGGCTTCAAAACTGTCCGCCCGGTCGCTTATCTCCAGTCCGGATATATTGGCAAGCTTCTGAATGACGGGAGTTATCTCTTCAGGGTACAGATCGGATACAACCTGCAGTTTAAGAGGCTCTTTCGGAGAGATGTTCTTCTGCTGGCGCAGGGCTCTGACAGAGGCCACGGCCTGCTGCGCAATTTCGAAACGGTCGATGACGGCCTGGTCGAAACAGCAGGCATCGGGCATATGCTGAAGCATTATCGTCTCTCCCTCTTTTCTTGTCTCCAGATTTTGCCACAGTTCCTCCGTGATGAAAGGCATCACCGGGTGAAGCATCTTCAGAAGGGCATCGAAGAACTCCTTTGTGGCCTTGTAGGTCTCGCTGTCCAGAGCATCCTGCACTCCGTCACGATAAGCCGGCTTGACCGTCTCAAGATACCAGGCGCAGAAATCGTCCCAGAAGAGTTTGTATGACGCCATCACCGCATCGTTGATACGGTATTTGCCGTAGTCCGAATCTATCTGTGCGAGAGTCGCGTTAAGTTTGGCACGGAACCACTCCACTGCCGCCCTGTTGGCCGGACTCTGAGGCACGTCGGCCTGTTTCCATCCCTGAACAAGCCGGAATGCGTTCCATACCTTGTTGGAGAAGTTGCGGCCTTGCTCGACCTGACTTTCATCAAAGAGAATGTCATTTCCGGCGGAGGTGCACAGAAGGATGCCCAGACGGACACCGTCGGCTCCATATTTCTCTATCAGTCCGATAGGGTCGGGGGAGTTGCCCAGCTGCTTGCTCATCTTGCGGCCGAGCTTGTCCCTCACGATTCCGGTGAAATAGACGTTGCGGAAGGGTACGTCACCCATATATTCCTCGCCTGCCATAATCATTCTGGCAACCCAGAAGAAGATTATATCGGGCCCTGTTACAAGGTCGCTTGTCGGATAATAGTATTTTATTTCATCGTTCCCGGGATTGCTTATTCCGTCAAAGAGGCTGATGGGCCAGAGCCAACTGGAGAACCAGGTGTCAAGTGCGTCTTCGTCGTGCCTGAGTTCTTCTGCCGTAATATTTTCGAAACCCTTGATGCGACGGGCTTTCTCAAGAGCCTCTTCCTCGCTGAGAGCGACTACGAAAGTCTCCTCTCCATCTTCGGAGGCCGGAAGATAGTATGCGGGAATCCTATGCCCCCACCAGAGTTGGCGGCTGATGCACCAGTCATCGATATTTTCCAGCCAGTTGCGGTAGGTGTTGACGAATTTGTCGGGGTGGAATTTGATTTTTCCTTCTAGAACGGGTTCGAGAGCTATTTTGGCAAGGTAGTCCATCTTGAGGTACCACTGCTTGCACAGACGGGGCTCCACTGCGGTATCCTGATTTCTCTCGGAATATCCCACCTTGTTCACATAATCTTCGATTTTCTCCATCAGGCCAGCCTCCTGAAGGTCCTTGGCAATCTGTTTGCGGCAGGCCATCCTGTCCATCCCCACATACAGGCCTGCAGTGGGGGCGAGGGTGCCGTCAGGGTTGAAAATGTCTATCGTCTCGAGATTGTGAGCCTTGCCGAGGTTGTAGTCGTTCACGTCGTGGGCCGGAGTGACCTTCAGGCATCCGGTACCGAATTCGATATCGACATATCTGTCCTCGATGACGGGTACAACCCTTCCTACCAGAGGAACGGTCACCTTGTGTCCTTTGAGCCAGCCGTTCTTCGGGTCCTTGGGGTTGATGCACATCGCGGTATCGCCCATTATTGTTTCCGGGCGGGTGGTGGCCACAACCGCGTACCATCCCTTTTCGTCCTGATGCAGGATTTCTCCTTCTGTTCCCGTCGGGATGACAGGGTTTTCGGCTGCATCAGCCACATAGTATTTCAGATGATAGAGATGGGATTTCTCCTCCTTGTAGATTACTTCTATGTTGGAGAGGGCCGTCATAGCCTTAGGGTCCCAGTTTACCATTCTCAGGCCTCTGTAAATCAGGCCTTTTTCGTAGAGGTCGCAGAATACTTTGAGCACGCTC
Source organism: Bacteroidales bacterium (assembly GCA_045617505.1). Lineage (GTDB taxonomy): Bacteria > Bacteroidota > Bacteroidia > Bacteroidales > UBA932 > Cacconaster. The sequence continues at coordinate 29,872 of JAZLIS010000131.1, forward strand.
TCACTGCGGGGGGCGTCCATCGTGAATGCGGTTCGGTCCCAATCGCAGCTTGCTCCCAGACGTCTGAGCTGCTTGAGGATGATGCCTCCGTGCTCATTTGTCCACTCCCAAGCGTGTTCCAGAAACTGCTCCCTTGTAAGGTCCTGCTTGCGGATCCCTTTTTCTGCCAGTCGGCCCACAACTTTCGCCTCTGTGGCGATGGATGCGTGGTCGGTGCCGGGAACCCAGAGGGCGTTCCTGCCCTTCATCCTTGCTCTCCTTACAAGCACGTCCTGAAGGGTGTTGTTCATCATATGCCCCATATGAAGGACTCCCGTGACGTTGGGAGGGGGTATGACGATTGTATAGGATTCTCTTCCGTCAGGTTCTGAATGGAAGAATCTGTTGTCAATCCAGTATTTGTACCATTTGTTCTCCGCAAGGGAGGGGTCATATTTGTCCGGCAGTTCCATTTTTGCTTTCTTCTCCGTCATATTATAAAATCACTGTAAAGGTTGCAGTGATGCTGTGTATCTTGATAGTATTGGTTTCAGAGCCCTGATTCAGGAATCCGAATCTGTAACCGGCCTTGAATGTCAGAAAATCGGTGAATGCGTATCCGAGCGTTCCGCATCCGAAGACATTCCAGCGCTGGGCAAGGCCTGCCTTGTGCAGGTCGTAGGATTCTCCGGTCGAATACCCCATCACGTTGGTGGAGGGTTTCATTGAGGAGAACATATTGAAGCTTCCCGTGGAACCGAGGTCAATCATAAAGTTGCGTCCGGCTTTGCCGACAGGGAAGCGAATGCCGAAAGTCACCGGCACCTCAAGGCTGTGCTCGTAAATTGAGGCGTCACCCTTCTGGAGGTTGTAGTAGGCCACTGTGCTGTTTGTGAACGAGAGGCGGTACTGCAATCCCCCTGTGAGGGAAAAGAGCCTGGAGGTGGGGAAGTTGATCTGCGCTCCGGCCGCGATGCCGTTGAAAAGGCTTGCCACCTCCTCGGTTGAACTGTATCTTATCTGGAAGTCATATCCGGCCACCGGACTGACTTTTATCTGTGCGGTAAGGAGTGCCGGCAACAGTATGGCGGAAGTCAGCACTATGGTCTTGAGTGTTCTTTTCATAACCCACAAAGATAATAAAAATTCGTTTCCGTTCAATTCCGGCGATATTCATCGATTCCCTCGCGCAGGAACTGCCTGAATGCCTCCACGTCCAGATTGTAACTGCGTGGTTGGGCGAGCAGCCTGCCTTTCCCTTTGAGAATGTAGCAGGGCTGTGCGTTGACTCCGTATTCCTTGAACAGATAGTAACTGTTGATTTTCCCGAGGGTCTTGAGAGTCTTTCCGGCATCGGTGACCACCCGGTCTTCTGGCGCAACTTCGGTCTTCTTGTCATCCCCGAAAAGGGCCACCACCACATACTCCTCCCGGAGCATCTTCAGTATTTCAGGGTCGGAAAGGACTCTGGCCTCCATCTCCCGGCAGTTCATACAGCCGAGTCCGGTAAAGTCAATAAAAAGTGGTTTATCTACTTTCTCTGCATACACTTCGGCCTCCTTGAGGTCGAAGAATCCCTGAAGATTGTGAGGGAGTTCCAGTCCGCTGTCACCGTATTTCACCTTTTCAGGGAAGCCGTCAGCCCTGAATGAGACCGGAGCCGGACCGGCATATTTCTCAAGTACGAAATCCTGAGTCTGGATGGGAGGGAGATATCCTGAGATGGCTTTGAGAGGAGCACCCCACATCCCCGGAATCATATAGACAACGAAGGAGAAGGCCGCTATGGCAAGAGTGAGCCTGGTCACGGATATGTATTCGAGCGGAGAGTCGTGCTTGAAATGCAGTTTGCCCAGAAGATAAAATCCCAGCAGGGTGAAGCAGACAATCCATATCGCGAGGTAGGTCTCCCTGTCGAGGATACCCCACTGATATGTCTGGTCGGCGGTGCTGAGGAATTTCAGGCCGAGAGCCACCTCTATAAAACCGAGAACCACCTTGACACTGTTGAGCCATCCTCCGCTTTCAGGCAGTTTCGACATCAGGGAGGGGAAGAGGGCGAACAAGGTGAAGGGGAGTGCGAATGCAATGGAGAAGGCCAGCATTGTGACCATCGGGGCCCAGAATTCGCCGGAAGTGGATTTGATAAGGACTGTCCCTACAATCGGGCCTGTGCAGGAGAATGAAACAAGCACGAGAGTCAGGGCCATGAAGAAAATTCCCGCAACTCCCTTTTTGTCCGATTTGCTGTCGGAACCGTTGACCACCGAGCCCGGCAGGATTATTTCGAATGCCCCGAAGAATGAGGCCGCAAAGATCATAAAGACCAGGAAGAATATGATGTTCGGCAGCCAGTGCGTTGCAAGCCAGTTGAATATGTCCGCCGTTACAGATGCTCCTCCAGCGATTCTGGTTATGGAAATAATCAGTGCGATGGGGACAGTATAGAGCAGGATGATGAACACTCCGTAGGCCATTGCGCGGAATCTGCCCGTGGATGCGCTGCCTGACCCTTTCAGGAAATACGACACGGTCATCGGAATCATAGGAAAGACGCAGGGGGTCAGAAGGGCAGCCAGACCCCACAGGACTGCTTCCAGTATCAGGGACCACAAAGGCTTTGCGTTTCTTTCCGGAGTAAAATCTTCTGAGACCGTTGTTGCGGCCACGTTGTTTTCGGAGGTGAGATTTACGTTGATTTCCTCTTCTGCGGGCGGAATGCAGCTGACATCATTGCAGCACATCCATTCTATCGTAACTTTGACTGATGCGTTTCCGGAACATCTGAATTTCTGCAAGAAACGGGCCTTGCCGTTGAAACTTCCTATCTCCATTCCGAAAAGCTCGTCGAAACCTCTTTCCGGTTCCGTGCCGTATTCAATTTCTCCTTCCGGAACGGCATCTCCCTCTGTTTCAAAGATAAACGAAGTGGGGGTGGGGCCGCCAGGGTAGGGCCCGAGGTCATACAGATGGAATCCCTCACTGATAGTGGCATCAAGGACAAGGATTTTCAGGCTGTCCCCCTCCTGTCGGACAGACCAGTTCCAGGATACAGGATTGCTCTGAGCATACACCGCCAAAGAGCATAAGGCGGCTATTATGGTTAACAGACTTCTTTTCATTTCAGTGTGAATTGCGTCCAAAGGTACATAATATTTCCTATATTTACCCCCATGAATGTCAAGATGATTCTCCCGTTGGCCGCGGCAGCTGTGGCCGGCAGCGCTTCCGCCAGGGTGACCGGACCCAACATCGTCCTCTTTATGGTTGACGATATGGGATGGCAGGACACTTCGGTTCCTTTCTGGACTGATACCACCGCCTATAACAGGATGTACGACACTCCTAATATGGAACGCCTTGCAAGTCAGGGGATGAAGTTCACCCAAGCATACGCCTGCAGCATCAGTTCCCCCTCCAGATGCAGCCTGCTGACAGGAGCGAATAACGCCAGACACCGCGTCACCAACTGGACTCTTGAAAGAGATGTCTCCACCGATATGGAGAGCGATTCCCTGGTTCTTCCGGACTGGAATGTGAACGGCATTACGATGCTGCCCGACATTCCCCGTGCATTTACCGGACTCTCTTTCGTTGAGATTCTAAGACAGGGGGGCTACCATACAATCCATTGCGGCAAAGCTCATTTCGGAGCCGAGGGCACTCCGGGAGCGGATCCGCGCCATTTCGGTTTCGAGGTCAACATAGCCGGGCACGCAGCCGGAGGTCTGGCAACTTACCTGAGCGAACTCTATTACGGACATAATGAGGATGGGGAGGCCACCTCTCTGATGTCCATTCCCGGACTTGAGAAATATTGGGGGAGCGGCATTTTCGCAACCGAGGCGCTCACACTTGAAGCCCTGAGCGCTTTGGACAGCGCCAAGAGTGAAGGCAAGCCTTTCTTTCTCTATATGTCCCATTATGCTGTGCATATTCCAATTGACAGAGATATAAGGTTTTTCGACGATTATCTAAAGAAGGGCTTAACGGAAAGGGAAGCTGCTTACGCTTCCCTTATAAAGGGGATGGACAAGAGTCTGGGAGACATTCTGGACTGGTTGGAGAATAACGGAGAGAGTGATAACACGATAGTCATATTTATGAGTGACAACGGCGGCCTTGCCACCCAGCCCTATTGGAGGGATGGGGAACCTTTTACCCAGAATGCTCCTTTGAACAGCGGGAAGGGTTCTCTTTATGAAGGTGGAATCAGGGAGCCGATGATTGTGAAGTGGCCGGGAGTGACGGAGCCCTCCTCGGTGTGTGACAGCTATCTTATGATAGAGGATTTCGGGCCCTCTATTTTGGAAATGGCTGGACTTTCGATGCCGGAATCTCATTCAGGCGTGGATGGAATCAGTTTTGTGCCGCTTCTCAACGGGACCGGAGATCCATCGAAGGGTCGTGCTCTCTTTTGGAACTTTCCCAATATCTGGGGAAATGAAGGTCCGGGCATCAATCTGAACTGCGCTGTCCGCAAAGGGGATTGGAAGTTGATCTATTACTACGAGACAGGCAGAAAGGAGCTTTTCCGTATCCCCGAAGACATCGGGGAACAGAATGACCTCTCCGACAGCTATCCATCTGTAGTACAGGAGCTTTCTTCCGAATTAGGGCGATATCTGCGTGACGTTGGTGCCGACAGGCCGTCATTCCTGGCGACAGGAAAGTCCTGCCCCTGGCCCGATGAGGAATTTATATTGGAATGAAATAGTCTATATTTGCTTTATTATGAAAAAAATTGTTCTTTTTCTGGCAATTTTCTGCCTGCTTGTTATGAAAGGTTGTAAAGAAGAAAAATCCGGCTATATCGGTCGTTCCGACATCCGGATAGAAAACGGAGTGATGACCCCTGAAGTTCTCCTGTCGCTGGGACGGCTCGGCGACCCGCAACTCTCTCCCGACGGGAAACGCATCCTTTACGGAGTAAGCTACACCTCGATTGCCGAAAACCGTTCCTGCAGAAACCTCTTTCTCTGTGATGTCGACGGAGGCAATCCTGAGCAGTTGACAAGATATTCCAAGAGTGTTTCGAATGCGCGGTGGAGCAGTGACGGAAAGAGCATCCGGTTCATTCAGGACGCTCAGATATGGGAGGCTCCGGTCAATGGAAACAAGCTTGGAAAAAGGGTTCGCCTGAGCAATGTCGCCACCGGTGTGAGTGAATTCAAGGTCTCAGCCGACGAGTCGGTCCTGATTTATGTCAGTTCGATTAAGAACAAGGCCGTCGTGGAGCCTGCTGACACCGATCCTGCACTGGACAAGGCGTGGGCATACGCCACCGAGAATCTGATGTACCGCCACTGGGACCATTGGGTGACCGAAACGCCCAGAACATACGTGGCCGCCCTGAACGGCAATGAGATAACTCTTGACAACAGTTTCGATATCCTGGGTTCCGATCCCTACGAACTGCCCACCGAGCCTTTCGGCGGGATTGAACAGCTGGATATCAATCCTCAGGGAAGATATGTCGCATACAGCTGCCGCAAGAAAGTCGGCAAGGAGTATGCATTCTCAACGGATACCGAAATATACATCTATGACATAACCACCGGTTGCGAGACTGTGATTCCGATGGGCGGGGGCTATGACACCGACCCTGTCTGGAGTCCCGACGGGAAGCATCTTGCCTGGATTTCAATGGCCCGTGACGGATATGAGGCCGATCAGCAGAGGCTGATGGTGGCTGACATTACCCTTTCTCAGGAGAGCGAAGGCCAGAGTTTCGGCCTTGAGGCCGGAAATGTCCGCGAACTTGCCGCAAGCCTTGACAGGGATGCCGCCGGAATCTTCTGGACACCTGACGGACAGGAGATTATCTTCAATGCCCTGACGGACGGTGTGCAGGCCCTCTATTCCGTGAATGCGGAGGGTGAGCCGGCAGTGAAACGACTGACGAAGGAGGATTGGTGGTTCGACTTCTCATCTCCTTTCGCATATCTGGAGGAGGATGGCAGATTCAAGCTCCTCACTTCCTACAGTTGTATGAACTCCCCGGTGGAACTTGTTTCGGTCAGTGTCGATGCAAGTGGAAACGCCGCATACAGCCCCATAACCGACGAGAACGGACATATCCTCGGACAATTGGATGAGATAGGGCAGGAGAGTGTGCTTGTCGAGACCGTCGATCATCAGCAGATGCAGTGCTGGGTCCTCTATCCTCCTCATTTTGACGAGTCCAAGGTCTATCCTGCAATCGAGATTGTACTTGGCGGACCGCAGAGCACAAATTCCCAGGACTGGAGTTACAGATGGTGCTACCGCCTGATGGCCCAGCAGGGATATATTGTGATTCTGCCCAATCGCCGCGGTACCACGGCTTTCGGACAGGCCTGGAAGGAGGAGATATCCGGAGATTACTGCGGACTCAATATGCAGGATTATCTCTGTGCGGGACGCTGGCTCAAGAGCAAGCCTTTTGTGGGCAAACTTGCCTGCGTAGGCGCTTCATACGGCGGCTATTCTGCATATATGCTCGAAGGCATCCACGGTGATCTCTATGACTGTTTCATCTCCCACGCAGGCATCTTCGATGAGGCGGCGCTGTACTATACCACCGAAGAGATGTGGTTCGCCGATTGGGATAACGGCGGTCTGGGCCGCGGCTATCTCAGCGGTTCACCCTGGAGCAAATATCCCGAGCCGGTAAGACATTATGCCAATTCACCCCTTACCAAGGTACAGCAGTGGCATACGCCCATTCTCTGCATCCACGGAATGCTGGACTTCCGTATTCCCTACACTCAGGGTATGGCCGCATTCAACTGCGCGCAGATGATGGGAGTCCCCTCCAAACTGCTGATATTCCCTGAAGAGAACCACTGGATTCTCCATCCTCAGAACTCGCTCTTCTGGCACCGTGAAGTGTTCGGCTGGCTTGACCGCTGGTGCAAATAACGGAATATGAAAAGACGTGATTTCCTGAGAACATCCGCGGCTGTGGCCGCAGCGACGGCTCTGCCTTCAGTCCAATCATCCGGAAAGGGCCTGGGACTGTTCAATATCAACACATCCGGCTCTGCACGGATGAAACTCTCCTGGACTCCGTATGAGTTGAAACTGTGGCATACATTCACGGTATCCTCAAATTCCAGGACAACGACCCCCGACGTTCAGGTGGAGATAACCTATGACGGGGTGACAGGGTACGGTGAAGCCTCAATGCCTCCTTATCTTGGACATACCGTTGAAAGCGTGTGCGCCTTTCTTGAGAAGGTCAATCTGGAGCAGTTCAGCGACCCTTTCTGTCTTGAGGACATTCTGGCATACGTGGATGGGATAGAGGAGGGGAACGGTCCGGCAAAGGCTGCGATCGACATCGCCCTGCACGACCTTGTAGGCAAACTTATCGGACAGCCCTGGTACCGTATCTGGGGTCTGGATGCCGCAAAGACACCTTCGACTTCCTTTACAATCGGAATCGACACGCCTGAAGTGGTCCGCGAGAAGACACTGGAGTGTGCCGGAAAATATAATGTGCTCAAGGTGAAGGTGGGCCTCCAGTCGGACGAGGAGATGATACGGACTATCCGCAGCGTTACGGACGTCCCCCTTGTCGTGGATGCCAATCAGGGTTGGAAGGACCGTCAGGAGGCGCTTGACGAGATTTTCTGGCTCAAGGAGATGGGGGTGAAGATGGTCGAGCAGCCTATGGCGAAGGAGCGTCTTGACGACATCGCCTGGATAACCGAACGCAGTCCTCTCCCGATATATGCCGACGAATCAATCCAGAGACTCAAGGACATTGACTCGATAAGGGGCGCTTTCCACGGCATCAACATCAAGTTGATGAAATGTACCGGGATGCGCGAAGCCTGGAAGATGTGCAATTATGCCTCGGCGTCAGGAATGAAGGTGATGCTCGGATGTATGACCGAGACCTCCTGCGCCGTCACCGCCGCCGCGATGCTCTCGCCGATCTGCGATTTCGCCGACCTTGACGGCAATCTGCTGATTTCGAACGACCGGTTCGAGGGAATGACGGTGGTAAAGGGCAAAATCACCCTTCCCGACCGCCCCGGCCTCGGCCTCGGCCTGCTGCTATTGAATAGACATAGCCTGCAGAGAGGTTGATGCCGGTGGTGAAAGAAACATCATCAGCGACTGAAAGGACATCCTTTATATCGTCCCTGAGGCCTTCTCCGGAAAGTTTCAGTAAACTTTCCTTGCGGGTCCATAGTTCCGTGAACTTCACTGCCGGCTCATCTGCGCTTCTGACAGTCACAAGTTCCTCCGGACTGAAGATAACTTTTGCAAGGGATTCGTCGAACTGAATCTCTTCTATATCAATTCCGACAGGCTTGTCCAGCACGGCGCAGGCTATTCCTCTTCGGCAATGGCTTATGTTGAAAAATATCCTCGGATACTCCCGAAGAAAGGGTTTCCCGTGGCTTTCGTACGAAAACTCGGGACAGCAATCCAGAGCGAACGCTTCACGCAGCATAGCTTCAAGAATGAGGAAAGATTTGGTACAGAGGAATATGTCAATGTCCTGACGATACGACAGCGCTTTGTGCAGACGCCACGGAGGAAGGCGTGGCAGAAGTTCCTTCAACTCCGCTGTGGCATCAAATCCGTCCGGTATGTCAAGGATTTGAATCATTCAGCTCGCAATTTACCCAATATTATTCAACTTGGCAAATGAAATGTCAAATTGGAGATTATCCTCTTTTTTGACTATTTTTGCGCAGACCAATACATTAATTGCCGTATGAGAAAGTTTGTCTTGATTTTGGCGGCCGGCTGTATGGCGGCCCTTGCATCGTGTACCGGAGACTTCACTCCGGCAGCAAGCGACAGCGACCTTGTGTTTGACAGCCTTGCAACCACCTGGGATGAGGCTGTGCCTCTGGGCAATGCCGAATTGGGACAACTTGTCTGGGAAAAGGGAGGCAATCTCCGCTTCTCCCTGGACCATTATGATTTGTGGGACCTCAGCAAGACTCCGGACTATCAGGATACCGTCAGATTCAAGTACAGATGGCTACTGGACAGGGTGGCGGCCTGTGACAATGAGGCGATACGACAACAGTTCTCCTATCATTACGGTCACGCCCCGGCTCCCTCGAAGATATCCTGCGCAGCTCTCGAGTTTCCTATGGAAAAACTGGGTGCAGTGAAATCTGTCCGTCTGTATCTCAATGACGCTTTGTGCCGCGTGGAGTGGGATAGCGGAGCGACTCTGGAAACCTTCGTCGCCGCCTCCGAACACGTCGGTTGGTTCATATTCAAGGGGGTGGAGGACCCCGGGTTCGTCCCTTCCGTCAAGGCACCGCAGTATCAGGGGAAAGCTGATGAGGAAGCCGACGGTATCACCGTCACTGAACTGTCGTCACTGGGATATGAGCAGGGGAGCATCATCGCCTCCGACCGCAGCATACACTATCACCAGAAAGGTGCGGGAGATTACTTCTATGACGTGGCAGTTTCGTGGGAGAAAGAAGGAGGCAATCTGACAGGTGCCTGGAGTGTGAGCACCTCACTCAATGACATCGATGCCGTGAACGAGGTGTCCGAGGCTATGGAGCGCAGTGCCGACAGGGATTATCGCTGTCATCTGGAATACTGGAATGGTTTCTGGAGCGCTTCCACGGTGTCAGTACCCGACCCGGTGATACAGAAGCAGTACGACAATGAGATGTATAAGTTGGGCTCCGCAAGCCGCAAGGAGTCGCGCCCGATCTCTCTTCAGGCTGTGTGGACTGCCGACAACGGCCTGCTCCCGCCCTGGAAAGGGGATTACCACAACGACCTCAATACCCAGCTCAGTTACTGGCCCGTGTATGTGGGCAATCATCTTGACGAGGGTGAGGCTTTCCTGAAATATCTTTGGGATTGCAGGGATACCTTCAGGCGGTACGCCCGCAATTTCTTTGAGGTGGATGGCATTATGGTGCCCGGTGTCGCAACGTTGGACGGTGAGCCGATGGGTGGATGGGCACAATATTCCTTCTCGCCCACGACGTCGGCCTGGGTGGCCCAGCATTTCTATCTCCATTGGAAGTACAGCGCCGATGACGGTTTTCTCAAGGAAAAGGGCTATCCGTTTGTTTATGATGTGGCTGTCGCATTGGAGCAGATTTCGCATATCGATGCCGACGGATATCGGGTGCTGCCTGTGAGTTCCAGCCCTGAGATTTACAACGACAGTATGGAGGCGTGGTTCCACACGATGACGAATTACGACCTTTCCCTGATGCGCTTTATTTTCAGGGCTGCGGCCGAGATGGGGGAGGCACTCGGTCTCTCGGGCGATTCCGCCAGATGGAGACGATGCCTCTCGGAATTGCCGGAACTTGATGTCGAGGACGATGCGCTCACCTTTGCCCACGGATTCCCGTACAATGAGTCGCACCGCCACTTCTCCAACGCAATGGCAATCTTCCCTCTCGATCTGCTGGACTGGTACGATGGAGAGGAATCCCGCAGAATCATTAAGGGCACCATTGCAAAGTTCGACGAGTTGGGGCCGGACTGGTGGTGCGGTTATTCATATTCGTGGCTTGCAAATATGAAGGCTTATGCTCTGGACGGTGAGGGTGCTGCCGAGGCCCTGCGCACTTTTGCCCAATGCTTCTGTCTGCCGAACACGTTCCATGCCAACGGTGACCAGACCCAAAGTGGCAAATCTCAGTTTACCTACAGGCCGTTCACGCTTGAAGGCAACTTGGCTTTCGCTTCCGGTGTGCAGCAGATGCTTTTGCAGAGCCGCAGCGGTGTGATACGGGTCTTCCCGGCCATCCCCGCCGATTGGAAGGATGTGAGATTCAGTCATCTGCGTGCCCGCGGGGCCTTCCTCGTCTCTGCCGTGATGACGGGAGGAACGGTCTCCAGCCTTGAGGTTTTTTCTGAGAAAGGCGGTCGTCTCTGCATTGAAGTTCCCGGTCAGAGCGAGCCTTACGTGGCTGAAACACGCCCCGGCGAGGTTATCAGGCTGATATGAGCTTGATATAAGTTTATTGGCGGAGCATCGCTTCGCAACCTTCGAGGATGTCCTGAAAGGCAGTTTCGAAATCACCGGTGTACCACGGGTCCGCCACGTCCCGTTTTCTTCCCGTGTAGGACATCAGAAGTTTTACTTTCTTCTGCGGGTCACCGGGGATGATGCGGCCCAGCCATCGCAGATTGCTTGAATCCATACAGACAAGTCTGTCGAAGCGTTCATAATCTGCCGCAGTTACGGTGCGGGCGGTCTTTGCCGGGTCGAACAATACTCCGTGCTGAGTCAGGCAGCGTTTTGCCGGCGGATAGATAGGGTTGCCATATTCCTCATCCGACACGGCGGCACTCTCGACGTGATACAGATTTTCCTTTCCCTTTGCCTTGACAAGGGCTTTGAATATGAACTCAGCCATCGGGCTCCTACAGATGTTCCCGTGACAGATGAAGAGTATTCGAATCTTTTCCATTGTATTTCTCGATTGGTCTGTGTGAGTGATCCATTGCGGTGGGTATATACTGCCTTCGCAATCAAAGGTCTTTGGTGAGCAAATTTAACTCTTTTGCTCAGAATTACACCAAATTAGACATCAAAATGAGCAATATCGGCTTTCTTGCTCATTCCGAATTGTTGAAACAATCCGAATATTTATTATTTTTGTGGAAGAAGTAGGATTATTGAACATAACATATAGCATTGACTTTATTGGGGCGCTGAAAATTAGGCACTTTCAACACCAGCCCAACCAAAGATTGATGCTCACGTGCTTTGCGTGGGCTCTTATCATCTGGTTCGGGTTGCCTAATACTTCAGCGTAGTGATATTTGCCTACGCTTTTTTACAAACATATACCGTTATGAAAAAACTTCTTTCCTTTTTATCAGTTTCGGCATTATTGGTTGGATGTACAGGTGATGAGCCCGTAAAGCCAACACCGCCACCAACTCCTGAGGCAGACAAGATAACCCTGACAAGCGGAACATCCCTTACTCTTCAGAGTGAGGAATCAACGGGAACAATCACGTTTAATTCCAATGTCTCATGGAAGGCGAGCGCAACGGAATCTTGGATTGAATTGTCTCCCACAAGCGGAGCCGCAGGAAGTGCGAGCATTACTGTAAAGGTTAAGGAGAATGACTCTACAGATGAAAGAAACGCCTCCGTCACCATTACAGGCGGCAAAGCATCTGCATCTGTAACGATTGCCCAGAAGCAGAAAGATGCTCTTATACTTTCTACGAACAAGATTGAACTTGGGGGAAAAGGTGGAGAATTCGAAATTGAAATAAAATCCAACGTAACTGTGCAGCACACGATTGACGTGGACTGGATTAAACTTGTTTCCACAAAGGCGATGACGACAAGCAAACTGACATTTGCCGTTGAGGAAAGCGAAGAAAAAGAAAAGAGAGAGGGAACAATCAAGTTCACAGCCGGAAATCTGAAAGAAGAGGTAAAAGTATATCAGGCAGAAGGAGGAGATACCTTTGTTCTTTCGCAGAAGGAATACGAACTGACAAAAGAAGAACAACAAATCAAGATTGAGTTAAGGAGCAATATCGGCGTATCTGACATTGAAATCCCGAGAGGCGTAGATTGGATTAAGGAGGTTTCAACAAAAGCCGCTTCCACTTATACCAAGTACCTTTTGATAAGCGAGAACAACACCTACGACGATAGGGCGGCTAAGGTTGATATCTTCTGTGCAGATAAATCGAGAAAAGAGACAATAACCATCTGGCAGTCACAGACTAACTCATTGGAAGTCGTGAAATCTGAATACGAGGTTGCTCCAGAAGGAGGAATTATTGAAGTTGACGTGCATCATAACATTGATTTCAAAGTAGAGATTCCTGCGGACATAGATTGGGTACAGAGAGTGGAAACAAAGGGTATGCAATCAACAAAGGTTCAGTTTAAAATTGCGGCGAATAGTGGAAGTACAAATAGAGAATGTACAATTAGTATAAAGGGTAAAGATATTGAAAGAGTCATCAATATCAAGCAGGATGCTGTACATACTAAGATATTCTATACTTCTACAGACGGGAAAATTGTTGAGCCGCCGCAGTTAACAGCTTGGGATATTGACAATAAAGAGTTGAAGTTCTCCAACACTTATGGGAAAGAAGGTGGCGTGATTGAATTCGAAGGAAAAGTAAGCAGAATTGATTTGTCATATCAGGCAAATTACGATAGTCCAAACACACGATTACTATCTTTCGACGGAATCAGCAATATGGTTTTTCTTAAATCAGGGGAATCAATCTTCTCCCACTGTTCATCGGTAGAAGCCATTGATTTGAGCAACTTCAATACGGAGAATGTGACGAGTATGGGATGGATGTTTATTTCCTGTCCTTCTCTTAGTACGTTAGATTTAAGCAACTTTAATACCGAGAAGGTGACAACTATGTACTGCATGTTCGATGGGTGTTCAGCACTTAAATCCCTTGATGTGAGCAACTTCAACACAGAGAATGTGACACGCATGGAACATATGTTCAGTTACTGTTCTTCTCTTAAAACATTAGATTTAAGCAGCTTTAACACCGAAAAGGTAACGAGTATGTACCACATATTCGGTGGATGTTCATCACTTCAATCTCTTGATTTAAGAAACTTCAACACCAAGAATGTGGTGGATATGAACGATATGTTCTCTAACTGTTCTTCCCTTCAATCTCTTGATTTAAGTAGTTTCGATACAAAAAATGTATCGTATATGGGAATGATGTTCTATGGCTGTTCATCGCTTCAATCTATTGATTTAAGTAGCTTTAATACGGAGAAGGTTATGTATATGTCTGCAATTTTCAACGGTTGTTCTTCCCTTCGAAAACTTGATTTAAGAAGTTTCAATACCAAGAATGTGCCGAATATGCAAAAGATGTTCTATGGTTGTTCTTCTCTTCAATCCCTTGATTTGAACAATTTCAACACGGAGAATGTAACAGATATGACATATATGTTCTATGGTTGTTCTTCTCTTCAATCCCTTGATTTGAACAATTTCAACACGGAGAATGTAACGGATATGGCATATATATTCTATGGCTGTTCATCGCTTCAATCTCTTGATTTAAGCAGTTTCAATACGGAGTATGTGAATAATATGGCATATATGTTCTATGGCTGTTCATCGCTTCAGAATCTTGATTTGAGAAACTTCAATACAGAGTATGTGAATAATATGACATATATGTTCGGTGACTGTTCCCTGCTCAAAACGCTTAAAATAAGTAACTTTAATCCAAAGAAGGTAACGAATATGTACTACATGTTCGGTGGCTGTTCATTGCTTCGAACGCTTGATTTGAGCAACTTCCATACCGAGAAGGTGACAAAAATGAGTCTTATGTTCTATGGCTGTTCATCGCTTCAATCTCTTGATTTGAGTAATTTCAACACGGAGAATGTGACGGAAATGGGATGGATGTTCAATGGTTGTTCATCGCTTCAATCTCTTGACTTAAGTAATTTCAATACGGAGAAGGTAACAGATATGTGTCTTCTATTCAATGGTTGTTCATCTCTTCAATCTCTTGATTTGAGCAATTTCAATACGAAAAGTGTGACGGATACGCGTTATATGTTCTGGGACTGTTCATCACTGCTGAACCTCAAAGTTGGGAAAGGCACCAATAAAGGAAAAATTAGTGCAGAAACATTCTATGTAATAGGTAGGAATGGAATATTGTACTACCCACAAGGTTGCGATTACTCAGAATGGCTTTCCGATGAATATCTCGGTGGCTATGGTTGGACAGGACAAACCTATTGATAATCTGACAAAACAAAATTTATTCTGTCAAATTTGTGGGGAGAGGTGTCGAACAGCATGCATAACGAAAAACCCACAAGTTGAAATATAATCCACCCGATATCAATTATTATTCAAGAAAAATTTATATCTTTGCAGTAAGGAAGTAATCCGTGTGTCGGATGGGCTATAGGAAGTGTGAAATCCCCGCCAGCTATGCCCTCGCTCCAGAAGTAATTCCAGCACGTCTTCCCCGGGGTAAATCGAGTAGGAGGAAAACAAAAGTAGTTTTCTTCCTACTTTCGTTTTCCGACCTCTCACACCACCGTACGTGCCGTTCGGCATACGGCGGTTCTTCATTGTTCAGTGCAATTTGACATAGTAGTCCATAAGGCACGGG
>JAZLIS010000132.1:0-4351 GCA_045617505.1 Bacteroidales bacterium
TATACTTCTTTCTGGCAGCCGAAAACTAATATTGCGCTAGCCAAAATCAATAGGATACGTTTCATAGTCATAACTCAAGTTTCGCAGGGGCTCACATTGTCAGTAATTAAAGTGAGGTACACGTTTCGTCCTTGTGCTTAGGTGTAAAGCCCTGATAATTAATCAAATTGTTATTCTCCAACAATACATATTCCGGAACTGCCAAGCCAGAATTTACGATGCGGAGGAAGACTTTATCTGGGTTAAAATAGGAAGTGTAGTTTCCACCGAAGCCGGAACGACCACGTCTGTTGTTAACCTTTGAAATAAGGTGTGAAATCAGACCAGTTCTCCATCCTGAATCCACGGATGTCCCTTATGGACTTACAGAACCAGTCGAACTCCTTAAGATGTTGGATTGCAATGAACAATGCCATCAAGTCATCGCTTTGGACAGCGTAGGTGCTACCCTGAAGCCAATAGAAGTTGTCTGATTCAAGACTACGCCTGATTTTGTAATAGGCTGACGTATAAGACTTGCCATAGTATCTCTCCAAGTCCGCCACCTTCATATCAAAACTAATTGCAAGCATAACGGCAAAGATTTAAGCGATTTTTTTGAAATACTCTTCCTTGTCCCAATAGATGTTGCCGTCCGGCAACTCGACAGTAATGACAATGCCATTGAAGGGATTGTCCTCAATGTCAATAATCTTACCTTCCAACCACTTGCCCGCACGAGTAACGTTCGGCGAGACCAATACCATTTCATTCATTGACATATTCGTTTGTTTTTTAGTATCCATATCGCAAAATTATTAATTAAAACATATAGTTGCAACATTCGGACGAAAAATATTCCATATTTCAAGGAACGCGCTGATTTATAATATATTATCTCTCGTGCGTGAAAAGACCGATTTCACGCACGAAACACATCAAAAATCAAGTTTCGTGCGTCAAAAGGCCTGTTCTGCGCACGGAATCAAGCAGATGTCGTTCACGCCCGGCTCTAACAACTTCATTTCACCAGCCCAAGCAGGTATTGGCCGTACTGATTTTTGGACATCGGGGTGGCGACAGCCTTCAGCTTTTCGGCTGATATCCAGCCATTCTTGTAGGCTATGGCTTCCAGACAGGCTATTTTCAGGCCCTGCCTCTTCTCAATCACCTCGACGAAGGTCGATGCTTCGCTAAGACTGTCGTGAGTGCCGGTGTCAAGCCAGGCGAATCCACGTCCGAGCGTCTGCACCTTCAACTGTCCATCCTCAAGGAATCTCTGGTTCACCGACGTGATTTCAAGTTCCCCACGGGCGGACGGTCTGATGGTTTCAGCCACCTCCACAACCTTGTTGGGATAGAAATAGAGGCCGACAACCGCATAGTTCGACTTGGGATTCTCCGGCTTCTCCTCGATGCTGAGGCAGTTCCCCTCGGTGTCGAACTCGGCCACCCCGTATCTCTGCGGGTCGCTCACCCAATAGCCGAACACCGTGGCCTTGGAATTTTCCGAAGCATCCTCCACAGCGGCGCGCAGCATCCCCGAGAATCCGCTGCCATAGAAAATATTGTCGCCGAGAACAAGGCAGGCGCAATCGTCCCCTATGAACTCCTTCCCTATCAGGAAGGCCTGGGCAAGCCCGTCAGGGCTCGGCTGCTCCGCGAAAGAAAGATTGACTCCGAAATCGCTGCCGTCACCGAGCAGGCGGCGGAAAGACGGAAGATCATCCGGTGTGGAGATAAGAAGAATGTCCCTGATTCCGGCAAGCATCAGCACGCTTATCGGATAATAGACCATCGGTTTGTCATAAATCGGCAGAAGCTGTTTGCTCACGCCCTTGGTAATCGGATAGAGGCGCGTCCCGCTGCCTCCGGCAAGTACAATTCCTTTCATTATATTAAATTTTTATCACTCCATTTTCAACGTCCTGTCAGGGCTCACTTTCGAGATGAAGAGAGTTGAGACTGAGACAAAAAGCATAATCATCACAGCGGCAGCAACATTCAGCAGAATCAACTGGCCTGCAGGAAAATCAACCGGAACCCTGTCCACGAAATAACTGGCTCGGTCAAGTTTGATCAGCCCGGTATATTTCTGGAAAAGGCATAGGGCGAACCCCAGAATGTTTCCCCAAAACATCCCCTTGCCGACAATCCGGCCCGCACGCAGCAAAAACACCTTCCCCACCTGCTCAGAGGTCATACCCAATGCCTTGAGAAGCCCGATGGTGGAGATATTCTCAAAAAGTATTATCAGAACAGCGGAAATCATATTGAAACCCGCCACGATTGTCATAAGCGTCAGAATCATCAGCACATTCAGGTCCAGCAGATTGAGCCAGTCGAAGATTCCCCCGTAAAACTCCTTCACGTTCGTGACGAAAAGAGGGGCGTCATCATCGAGGGAACATCTGAACTCTATTTCAGAGACGGCGGACGAGAGTGCCTCTACAGTCCGGCTGCCGTCGGAATGAATCTCCATAGATGAGACATCCGATGTCTCCCATCCGTTTATCCTCCTCACCTGCCTTATGTCAGCCAGAGCGAACCGGGAATCAATTTCATCCATACCCACCTCGAATATGCCGCAAATCCGGAACTTGCGCACCAGCACACGCTCCCCGATAAAATAGACTACAACTGCATCTCCCAACTTATAGTCCATCCTTGAGGCGGTGCTGCGGGAGATTAATATATCTCCCGACATCTTTCCGAAATAGTCGGGCAGAGAGCCCTCTACCATAGCATCCGCAAGGAAGGAGAGGTTGTAGAGAGAATCCACCCCTTTGAATATCAACCCCTCTATTTCCGAATCAGTCTTCAGCAGACCGGAAGTGTAAGCCACCCCATCGACAGACCGCACTCCCTTCAGTGCAAGAAGAGTATCCCTGTAGGAGAGAGAACCCTTGAACGGATAGTGCTCATTGATAGGATTCTGTCCCGGCTGTACAAGCATCACCGAGCCCATAAAGCCTGTGGCGCGACTGCGGATTTGGGATTTGAAACCGGAGACCACAGTTAGCGCCACAATCATCACGGCAACACTCAGGCATACCGAAACCCACGCCAGAATGTTACCTATCCTGCTCTGACGGCCCTGTTCTCCTTCAAAGGAAGAAAGCCGCCCTGCTATGAAGCGGACGAAACCCACTTGCGGAACACAACTTACTTTATCTCGCGGACACCGTCTGAAATGACTACCTCAATAACTCTGGGATCCTTGTCGAACTTCTTGGCATATTGTGCCTTAACATCAGCGATATAGGCATCGGCCTCATTCTCCCTGACAAGAGCAATCACACAGCCTCCGAAACCGCCGCCCATCATTCTGGCTCCAAGCACTCCTGCGTGAGTCTTTGCTATTCCTACTATGAAATCAAGTTCTTCGCAACTTACTTCATACTCTTTGCTCAAACCTTCGTGAGCGGCATAAATCTGACGTCCGACCTCTTCGAAATCACCCTTGGCCATAGCCGTACAGGCATCTGCAAGACGCTTGTTCTCGTTGATTACGAATGCACAACGGCGGAAAGAGACAGGGTCGAGCTCATCCTTATGCGCCTCAAGCTCCTCGATTGTGACATCGCGCAGGAGCTTGACTCCTTCCTTGTATTTGGAAATCACAGCCACTCCCGCCTCACACTGCTCGCGGCGGACATTATACTGGGATGAAGCAAGCACGTGCTTCACCATAGTGTCAATAAGAACAACTCTCAAGCCCTGAGGATTGAAAGGCACCAGCTCATATTCGAGGCTGCGGCAGTCAAGTTTCACCACGTGACCGGCCTTGCCGAAGATTGATGCGAACTGGTCCATAATACCGCATCTTACGCCGATATAGTGATGCTCGGTCATCTGTCCGATTTTGGCAAGCATCTCCTTGTCGAAACCGAGATTGAAGATGGTGTTCAGCGCTGTTCCCACTGCAGATTCCAGAGCTGCAGATGAGGACATTCCGGCACCAAGTGGCACGTCACCGCCGAAAACAGCGTCGAAACCGCCGGGCTTGCCCCCACGGGCGCGCATCTCCTCGATAACTCCGAAGAAGTAGGAAGCCCACTGCTCGGACGGCTGCTGACCGCCGATTGTAAATTCCACTTTTTCAAATTCCCTGTCTATCGCCACCAGGTTAACCTTGTCGGTCCCGTTTGCGCGGATTGCTATGCAGATTGCCTTATCTACTGCGGCGGGAAGCACGAAGCCTCCGTTGTAGTCAGTATGTTCGCCGATAATGTTGATTCTGCCGGGGGCTGCGAAGATGCGGGGCTCCTGACCGGGGAAATATTTGTTGAAAGTTTCCTTGAGAGTGTTGGTGTTTATCATATTCTTTAATTTTTGGTTGTTCAATCGTATGTAAATCGTACAAATTTAA
>JAZLIS010000133.1:0-11124 GCA_045617505.1 Bacteroidales bacterium
ACATACTCCGGAAACCCGTATCATCTCTGATGAGGAGTTCTATCAGGTGGACAAGACTTTCGCGGAAAGAATGTATAACAGGAACCAGGGTATCCGACGTCCGACAATGATAAAGGACCTTCTTCGGTGTGGAGAATGCGGGAGCCATTTCTGCGCGGTTTCTAAATCTTTGGGCCGAGCTTATGAGTGTGCAGCAAAAGCGGGACGAATTAACGTAAAATGCTTCCTGGGGCCTTGTGTTCTTATGTCAAAACTGGACGGACTCGTGCTGAGGTTGTGCATTCAGAAGTTTGCGCAGTATGACCTTGTCAAGAAATCAGAAGGAAAGATACGGGAACTGGAAGTGGCCATCGCTGAACGGAGCCGTGTTTATGACGGCTATGTCGCAAACCAGAAGGAAGCAACGGAGATATATTCAAAGCAAGTGCAGCGGGCCGTCAAATACGCAATCAGTGACAGTGAAGCAGATGCTCTGGTGAGGGAGGCGAAGGAGGAATATGACAAGAAGCTGGCAGAGTATTCTGAATCGATGGAGCGCCTTCGTAATGAATTGGCTGAGCTCAGTAAAAGAAAGCGCAGCCTGACGGAAATACGGGATGAGAAGAAACTGATGCTCAAGATGGATGAGATAATGTCTGACCAGAATCGAGTCAAGGAGTACATTCACGAATATGTCACCCAGATTGTGCTATACAAGCCGGATCCTTCCTGGGTGCTTGTCGTTGTGAACTTCCTTGATGGCAGCGAGCGTTGGGGTACCATCAAGAGCGACCGGTACAAGAAATCCGAACTCAAGAACGATGACCTGTTCGCAGAGAAGAAATACGGCTGCTGGCTGGTCAACAATGACACTCATCGATTCGTCTTCGACCGTGAGAGCAGAATGTTCACAGAAATCAGAAGCGGCCGAGTCATCGGCAAATGTACTTTTGAGCAATTCAATCAGCTCACGAAAGACCGTGGATATGTCGGTGAGTTCTCACCATACGAATTCAACATTGAGAAAGAGTAAAACAAAGTGGCCCTGGGATGCTGACAAATACATATTCTGGGGCCATATTATTGCCTAAAAGTTTATGGGCACCTTAATCACAGTTGTACAGACGAATGAACAAGTTCTCGTTAAGGCATAAGAAGCGGTTTTTGTACAGCCAGATGTCCTGTACGAAATTCCCATCCGCAAAATTGAAATTTATCCCAGACGGGGACACCGATAGTTTGCGCTTGAGTTGCAAATTGCCTCTCCGTTCCTTATTTTGCTTGTAACTTCAAAATTAATAAATTTGTACAGTCCGGCTAAGGAATGATTAAAAATTAACGATAATGACAATGACTTTCAAAAGCTTTGCGTTAGTGGCGGCTGCCGCCTTGATTTCAGGCGCCTGTCCGTTCGACTCTGCCGCACAGGGCAGATATTTCGGCCTTCACTTCGATTTCCACGCCTCTCCCGAAAGATGCCCGGCCATCGGCTCGACTCTTTCGGAGGATGACATAAGTGAAATATGCACTTTGTATAAACCCGACTTCATTCAGATTGACAGCAAGGGTCATCCCGGCTGGTCATCATACCCCACGGAATATGGCGACGAGGTACCCGGAATAGTCGGGAATCCTATGGAGACCTGGCGCAGGATTACCCGGGAGAACGGGGTGCAGCTCTACGCCCACCATTCCGGAGTATATGACGCCATTTACTGCAGCAGGCATCCCGAGGAGGCGGTGAAAGGGGCCGACGGAACCCCTTCCAGCGTTTATACCAGGACAAACGGCAGATATGTTGACGACAAGCTGATACCTCAGATTCTTGAGCTGGCCGGGCGATATGGTCTTGACGGGATATGGGTTGACGGGGACTGCTGGGGCGCACAGATGGATTTCGACCCGAGGACTGTGGCCGATTTCGAGAAGGAGACCGGAATATCTCTCAATGGCGTTATGCCTGCCAATGCCGATTCCGCATATTATATGGAATATGCAGACTACTGCCGCAAATTGTACCGTGATTACCTGAAGCGGTATACCGATGCCGTACATTCGCAGTATCCTGATTTCAAGGTCATTTCCAACTGGGCTTATACCGAGCACATGGCAGGGCCCGTGACGGCTGACAACGACTGCATCTCCGGAGACCTTGACTGGCGGAATTCCATTATGTGGGGCCGCTATTCGGGACGCTCGGCCGTGATGCAGGGCAAACCCTGGGATATGATGGCCTGGTCCTTCAGGAATGTTCCCGAAGGTCAGGTGACCAAGACGCCCGTACAACTGATGCAGGAAGGCGCATCCATCATCTCTCTCGGAGGCGGCTTCCAGT
This sequence comes from Bacteroidales bacterium, assembly GCA_045617505.1. Taxonomy (GTDB): domain Bacteria; phylum Bacteroidota; class Bacteroidia; order Bacteroidales; family UBA932; genus Cacconaster. Next base: position 2,315 of record JAZLIS010000133.1, read on the forward strand.
TTTACGTATGCCAGGACGCCGACGGCGCTCCCAATATGAAGGTGCTCCGCTATCTCTCTCCGACTGCCGAATTCTTCCACACCCGGAAGGAATGGACCTTCGGAGGAAGGCCCAGGAAGCAGGTTGCCGTGCTTATGGAGACTGCACAAAGGCTGGCAGAGCAGGGCCAATGGTCAAGAGAGGGGAACAACGGTTTATATACCCGCGCAGGTTACCGGAGACTTATGGGGCTCATTTCCATCCTTTGCGATGCCGGACACTCCGTATCCCTGATATCCGAACGGGAACTTGAAAACGGAGAGGCTTCGGGATACCCGGTCATCATTGTCCCGGACCTGTATCAGAAGTTGCAGGAGAAGACACGGAGTGGTCTGACCGCCTATGCAGAGGCGGGCGGTGCTCTGGTTCTTACTGGCCCGGAAACGTGCAGGATGTACGGATATGAAGAGGCGAAACAACCTGCAATATATGACAAGGGCAAAGGAAAACTGGCGGTTTATCCCTGGGAGAGATCTTCCTCATATATGGAGGCGAGGAAGTGTGAGGACAGAAAGAGCCTTTCCGAATTCCTGCTGACTCTATATGAACCTGAAGTGCGTCTTGTCTCGGCGGACGGCCTTCTGGAAGTGGTTGATTTTGAGAAGGACGGGCAGTTGATGATACAACTCGTCAATTGCAACGGAAATCATTACGACGAGAAGTCCCTTACCGAGGATTTCATTCCTCCGGTACTGGATGTTGTGCTCAGAATCAGACTGGACAGCCGCCCCAAAGCCATCTGTCAGCAGCCTGACGGAAAGAATCTGGATTTCAGATGGAATGACGGCTACGCCGAGGTGCCGATTCCAAGAATAGACATCCATTCCACGATAGTGGTCTTCAACGGCGGTTATTAGAAACTGTTTTTTATCTACTCCGATGGCGATTTTTTTGTAAATTGCAGCAAAGTAAAAAATATATGAAGAAACTTCTTTTGACAATAGTGTTGTCGCTGCCTCTGATGCTGGCAGCCCAGCAGAGAGAAAAAATATGGCCCGAGGGCCGTATGCCCGATACACAGCCACACCAGATTGCCGCGATGACCGACGAATCCGAAGCGCCCGGATTCAATGCGGATGCACACCGCACCGCCTATCTGGAGTGGTTCGAGGCTCCTGCCAATCCCAACGGAGGATGTATGATACTGATTTCCGGAGGGGGATACAATAATTGCTGTGACGTCGGCCTCATCAAGGCGTGGCGTGAGCGTTTCACCACCCTCGGGTTCCAATGCGTGAATTTCGTCTATCGCACTCCCCGCCCGGTCGGACTGCCCGTCTGGCAGACTGCCTGGGAAGATGGTCAGCGTGCCGTAAGGATGGTACGCAGTCAGGCGGCAAAGCGCGGCTTTGACCCTGAAAAGATTGGTACAATATCTATGTCAGCAGGCTCGCATCTTGCTCTTCTTCTTGCCACAAGTTCGCAGACAGCAGCATACGGAAGAACCGATGACATCGACGACATTCCCTGCCACATCAACTGGGCAATCGTCAACGCCCCCGCATACGTCACCACTGACGGCGAGACCGGAGAACCTGCCCAGAGACAGGGCATCGGGCCCGACGTGAAAGTGTCGGACTGTTTCAAATTCGATGAAAAGACCTGCCCCATAAGCCTGCATCACGGTGGCGAAGACCCCTACACCCCCAACGGTTCCACCCTCGTCTACAAAGAACTGCACAAACGCGGCATTCCATCCGAACTCCATCTCTATCCCGGCAAGGGGCACGGAGCCTTCGGACTTGAAAGGGGCATAGAGTTCATCAACCAGATGCAGTTCGTCAAGCCTCTTGAAAAAGAGGTCCCCATTATGGAACGCTATGCCGGCGATGAGGACCGGGTAGCTCACTTCACTCAGGAAATCTGGCCGGAGGGGGAAATGCCCAACGACGGGCTCGGCCAGGTACATCCCTATATAGAATGGCATATTCCCCTGAACCGCAAGACTGACGCCATCCAGATTATCTGGTCCGGCGGCGGCTATATGGGTAATTCACCCGACGGATTTGAAGTAGATCCGGCAAGGCGCTATCTCAATGAGAGAGGTATGACTGTGGTCACCTTGCAATACCGCACTCCCCGCCCCGCACCCGAGACGAATCTGGCAATGTTTACCCCCGCCTGGCAGGATATTCAGCGTGCCGTCAGAGTGGTACGCAACGATGCCCGTTCCCACGGCTGCGACCCGAACCAGATTGGTGTAATGGGAAGTTCCGCCGGAGGACATCTCTGCCTGATGGGAGTCACCTCATCAAACCAGCGGTCATATCTTCCCATCGATGAGATTGACAAGATTCCCTGCAACGTGCAGTGGGGCATCGGCATCTACCCCGCATACACGCTTTCTGACGGTTTCGGAGTGGAAAATGCACGGCACGGCGACGGCGATGACCTCTATCTCGCTCCGGAATTCAACTTCGACAAGAATACCGCACCTATGCTCTTCCTGCACGGTGATTCCGACGTCTATTCCCCTATAGGTTCGGTGAGAATCTGGGAGAAGATGCGCAGTATGGGCGTCCAGAGCGAACTTCACACGCTTGCCACCCGCAACCACTGTTTTCAGAGGACAGCTTCCCCCGGAACCGGCAGTTACACCTGGCTCGACCGCATCGGGGAATTCCTCGATGCAAGGCTCGACGACTGGTGGGGTCACTACACCGCCCCGCAGGATGAGGAGGTTCTTGCAAAACTCGACCGGTGGCGGGATCTGAAGTTCGGAGTAATCTTCCACTGGGGACTATACTCCATTCCCGGCATTCTTGAGTCCTGGGGGCTCTGTTCGGAGCCTGAAGCTGACTGGGAGGCCGTTCCCCGTCGCGAAAGGAATATGACAGTGGATGAATTCAGGAAGTGGTACTGGGGTCTTGAATCACAGATGAACCCCACTTCGTTCAACCCCTCGAAATGGGCGGACATAATGAAGGATGCAGGGATGAAGTATCTGGTTTTCACGACAAAGCATCACGACGGATTCTGTATGTTTGATTCCAAGTACACCGATTTCAAGATTACCAACACCCCCTTCGGTTCCGACCCCCGCAGCAATGTAGCCAAAGAAGTGTTCGACGCCTTCCGCTCCAGGGACTTTATGATAGGCGCCTACTTCTCGAAACCGGACTGGCACAGCAAATATTACTGGTGTCCCGATTTCGTGGCGCCGGACCGCCATCACAACTACGACAGAGCCAAACATCCCGACTGGTGGCGCAGTTTTACCGACTACACCAAAAATCAATTGACCGAGATTACAAGCGACTACGGCAATATCGACATTCTCTGGCTCGACGGCGGCTGGGTTGACGGAAACGACGTGGAACTCGGTGACGTTATAAAGAGCGCCCGCAAGCGGAATCCCGGCCTTATCAGCGTGGACCGCGCACGTCGCGGCGAGTGGGAAAACTACCAGACGCCCGAATGTCAGATACCTCCGGCACAGTTCGACTTTCCCTGGGAGACCTGCGACGTGATGGCAGGCTGGGGATGGATAAACAATCCCCATTATCTGAGCAAGGAGAAAATCATCTCCAACCTCATTGAGGTTGTCGCCAAGGGAGGAAACTACCTTCTCGGAGTAGGGCCCAAACCCGACGGCACAATCGACGGCGAGGCGGCCGGAATTCTGCACAATGTAGGTGATTGGTTGCGGAAATACGGCACTGCAATCTACAACACACGCATCACCAAGAACTACCATCAGGGTGATGTATGGTTCACTGCCGACAAGGACGGCAGGACTCTGAATGCCATCTGGACCTATAAGGAAGGTGTTGTCCCTCAGACAATCGAATGGACAGGCAACGTTCCATCCGGCAAGATGACACTCCTCTCAACAGGAAAAACCGTCAAATACAAGATTGACGGTGACAAAGTCATGGTGACACTTCCCAAGAATATGCCCGCAGAATCGTTCGCGCTGACTTTCAAAGCCCTTTCGAAATGATGAAACGCCTTCTCTATTTTACCGCACTGGCTCTTTGTCTGGCTTCCTGCGTAGATTCAAAACACGTGCTTTTCAATGACGGTGTGTCGGAATATTCAATTGTGGTCGATTCCGCCGCCGGAGAGAGCGTACAATACGCCGCTATCGAACTTCAGAACTGGATTGCTCAGGTCAGTGGTGTCTCACTCCCTATCGTCGGCCTTGACGGAGGAGAGGCAGGCAAGCGCCTTATTGTCGGATACAATGAGATTACCGCAAAGCTGAAGCCTGACGCAGTCAAACCGAAGGATTCGGACGACACACTCACCTGGTGCAGTGTGGGTGGAGATATCCTGCTGTGGGGCGGAGCAAAGCGCGGTACCCTTTACTCCGTCTATTCGTTTCTGGAGGAGGAACTGGGCGTTCGCTGGTACTCCAGCACTGTCTCGGTAGCGCCAAAGACCAGAAAATATGTGTTCGGGAAGTTGAATCACAGCGAGTCTCCGTCAATCAAGGTTCGCGATGACTTCTATTACGATGTAAACCGCAACCCCGACTTCTCCGGCAAACTCCGGAACAACCATATTCCCCTTGTGGGCCGTGACGGGAAAACAATACCCTTCTCTTCCGAAAGATTCTGGGGGATTCACACCTTCGATATGATGGTACCCAAGGCAGTCTATTTTTCCTCTCATCCGGAATACTTCAGCCTCAGGAACGGCAAGAGAGTCAAGGAAGGATACACCCAGCTCTGCCTCTCAAATCCTGACGTACTGCGCATAACGATAGAGAGTATGCGCAAGGTGATGCAGGAAAACCCTGACTATCTGATCTACTCCCTTACTCAAAATGATAATTTCGACTATTGCGAATGCTCCGAATGTCAGGCCATAGCCGAGCAGTACGGAGGAGAGTCCGGTCTTATGATATGGTTTGTGAATCAGGTGGCCGATGCACTCAAGGATGAATTTCCCGACAAGTACATAGGCACCTTCGCATACCAATATACCCGCAGTGTGCCGAAGAACATAAAACCACGCGAAAATGTAGTGGTACGCCTGTGCAGCATAGAGTGCTGTCTGATTCACAATTACGACGAGTGTGAACAGAACAGGGCATTCCTCAACGACCTGCAGGGCTGGGGTGCCATTGCACCGCATCTGTACATCTGGGACTACACCACTGCTTTTACACAGTACTCCCTGCCCGTTCCCAACTTCAAGACAGTCAAGCCCCATATTCAGGACTTTGTTGCAAACAAGGCCATCGGTATGATGGAGGAAGGCGATTACCAGACCAAGTGCGGTGAGTTCAACGAACTGAAGGTTTATCTTCTTGCAAAACTGATGTGGAACTGCGAAGCTGACCCTGATGCCATCATCAGGGACTTCACCGACGGCTACTACGGTCCAGCAGGCAAGCACATTCGCGAATACATAGAATTTGCCGACAGGATTCTGCGTCGTGACGGCATCCATATGAACTGCTACCCTGTAATCGGAGACGAAGTCTATTCGGAAGAATTCATCCTCGGAGCCCTTGATATCTTCAAAAAAGCGAAGAAGTCTGTCGCAGACAAGCCGGATTACCTGTCCAGAGTAGAGTCGGCGGAGTTTCCCATACTGCTTCTCTACAACGAAAAAATGCCTCAGGAAGCGAGTGAAAGAGGGACGTTCGGGCAGATAAAGCACGTTATTGAAAAAGACGGCGTCACCAAGATGGCGGAGCACAACAACAAGTATGATGAAAGGACATTCTGCGACGTGGAAGTGTATATGACCAGAAAGGCGGTCGCGGATGACGTATTCAGCGGAAGACTCTGGTCCGCTTTGGATACAGAGTGCGGAGAGACTGGTGTGGCATACAGATATTACGAGGGAAGCGTCTTCAGTACGTCAGATATGCTTGCCGGAGCCGAACTCAAGGATGAAGGGATAATGCCTTCTATTTCTATCCCCCGGAATACCGCCAAGGATTATTTCGGATATGACTTCAACGGGCTGATCAATGTAGCCGAGGACGGCATTTACAAATTCACCCTGACTTCCGATGACGGTTCCGTATTGTTCATCGACGGAAAGCTTGTACTGAGCAACGATGGTCCTCACGACCCTCTCACGAAAGAGGGATGGGCACCTCTCAAAGCCGGCATCCACAGCATCAGACTCCTATACTTTGATGACTGCAACGGTCAGACGCTGAAACTCGAAGCCTCCGCGCCTTCAGGGAACCCGATTCAACTATCCATCTATCAGCCAGTTAAGCAATAATTAATACCACACTCCAAAACAATTAACTTACAATATGCAGTTGTTTCTTCCAAAGAATTATGTCAATATCCTCGGCAGTGCGGAGGCGACAGAAAAGGCCATAAAAGCTGTAAAGGATATGTTTCAGAACAACATATCCGCGCAGTTGGCGCTCCTTCGCGTAACGGCGCCCATGATGGTCCTCTCCGGCACCGGCATCAACGATGATCTCAACGGTATCGAGCGTCCGGTCAATTTCCCCATCAAGGATATGGCGGAACAGCGTGCAGAAATCGTACATTCGCTTGCAAAATGGAAGCGGATGAAATTGGCCGAGATGGATGTAATGCCCGGTAGGGGCATCTATACGGATATGAACGCCCTCCGTCCTGATGAGGAATTGGACAACATTCATTCCATCTACGTGGATCAGTGGGATTGGGAAAAAGTGATACGCCCGGAAGACCGGACCATCGATTTTCTAAAGAAGACTGTCCGGCGCATCTATGAGGCGATAAAAGTGACTGAAAACAAATTATTCGTCGAATTTCCCCAGATTGTCCCCCGCCTGCCGGATGACATTTTCTTCATTACGTCACAGGAACTGCTCGACCTTTACCCGGACAAGAGCGCCAAGGAGCGGGAAAACGCCATAACCCGAAAATATGGAGCAGTATTCATCATTGGCATCGGTGCCGTACTTTCCGACGGAAAGCCCCACGACGGCAGAGCCGCCGACTACGATGATTGGAATCTCAACGGAGACCTTCTGGTATGGGACGAACTGCTCGACCGCGCCCTTGAGCTCTCCAGTATGGGAGTTCGCGTCAATCAGGATTCTCTGCTCAAACAACTTGAGATCAAAGGCGAAGAATACAAGAAGACTCTATATTACCACAGACGTCTGCTTGCCGGGGAGCTGCCCCAAACCATCGGTGGCGGTATAGGCCAATCCCGACTCTGTATGTTCCTGCTCCGTAAGGCTCATATAGGTGAAATCCAGAGCAGCATCTGGTCCGAAGAGATGCGTTCAACCTGCGAAAATGCCGGCATCCACCTGATGTAATTCGCACACCCGCGAGTGACTCGCGGGTGTGCTGAACTTAGCCGAGCAATTCATCCATTTTCGTGATAAAAGGCACAATATCCCCGAAATCAAGCGCCCGATGGTCAAAAGCAATGCACATCGGAAGAATCCGTCTGCCTCCAATATCCTGAATCGCCCCGATGCCGATGGCAACAACTTGCGGCGGAACAATCTCAAGAAGCAGCGGCCTGCCCCTCAAATTTTTGTACAGAGACCCGAAATTCGAAACCGTAATGGAACCTTGCTCAATGTCTGAAGTGCCGAGTTTCCGGTCTGCGGGCAAACTTTTGTATCTTCTTTTTTCGACCCCCTTGAGAAGTTTGGCGCAACCGGGATGGAACACTCTTCCGAGAAGGCGTCCGGCAGCCTTATGTATATTTCCTTTGAGGAATGTATGGAATGTATTTTTCATTGCAGTATCCATCATCACGTCATCCAGGCTGGACGAAGCGGCGCGGGTCCTCATATCATCAATATATGCCTGAAGTTCTGAAGGAGATTTCGATGCGCAGTCCCTCAGGTTGACAGTCATCATCCTTCCATCCGGCAGTATGGTAGGCATAGATATGTCAACAGTGGATTTCAAATCAAGATGACCGGTGACTAGCCATTTGTTATAGGAGAAATGAGCATTCATTTTCGGCGCTTCCCTGAGAGCCGAGGCAATGAGAGACAGAATCATAGTGTTGAACTTGACAGAGCCCTTGTTCGAAAGATATTGTTTTTCAAAGGCAGTGATGTCAGGCTCATAACTGAAGGCTACGTGAGGGATGCTTCGCCAGCTTTCAGTTGTCATATTCGCCACAATCTTACGTTGTATATCAAGATTTTTCATACGACGAATTTAGTCAAAAATACGTGAATTTGTGCGTTTTGCAAATCGTCTGCGCACAGAAGATGCGATTCAGGCACGTGGGAGCGGTTATCGCTGCGCAGATGAGAATCACCGGCAAATATTTTTTTCAATCTTTTTTGACGCATTTCGCCATATTCTGTATTTATTGAGCAGAAACAACAATTTTATGAAGTCATGAAGGTTATAAAGACTCTATCATTATTATTCTTGGCAGGCATATGCTTTTTTGCTGTATCCTGTTCAAAAATGGAAGTTACGCAGGGCAATATCATCGGTACTTGGGCTGAATCGTATGAAGGATATCCGTATTATGCCGCCGATGGATTCCTTGATTGGACATTCAACACCAATAATACTGCCGACATACACGTCTATGACGTATTTGCAGGGACGAATGATTATTCACGTTCTTTTTCTTTGGAAAACGGCAGAATCATTCTCGGCCCCTATGAGTCGGTAGAGGGTGAGGGCGTAAATAATCAAGAGGAACAATACTGTATTACGAAATTGACCGCCACGGAGATGGAATGGCAAAGAGTGGGAACCTCATTTGCCAAAGGAACTGTAGGCTCGGATTTCAAACATTTTACGAGAACGAGGTAAAATACATAACTTTGCAATATCGAACTGAAAAAAGAGAGTGTATCATGGATTGGA
>JAZLIS010000134.1:0-17366 GCA_045617505.1 Bacteroidales bacterium
CACTCTTGTAATGAAGTATCCATTTGTTGGTGAAAGAGTTTATTACAAGGATTATTTCAATGGTAACTTCAAAACACACCTGGTTGGAGCCCTCGGTGGTTGCATCTGGTGCCTCGGTACCGCATTCAGTTATATCGCCTCCGGAAAGGCGGGCGCTGCCATTTCTTACGCCCTCGGACAGGGTGCGCCTATGGTTGCCGCAATCTGGGGAGTATTCATCTGGAAAGAGTTCAAGGGTGCAGGCAATAAGGTGAAGAGCCTTCTCGGATTGATGTTCGCACTCTTCATTCTCGGATTGGCCCTCATCATTGTATCGGGTAATTAACTGATTTTGTAACCATTAATCATATTCCTATGAAAAAATCAATCTTATTATTCTCTGCTGTTGCATTGCTTTCGTTCAATGCTGCAGCTCAGGAAGCCAAGGAAGCCCAGGACGGCTTCAAGTTCGAAACCATCAAGGAACTGCCAATCACTTCAGTCAAGAATCAGGCAAGTTCCGGAACCTGCTGGTGCTTTTCCACCATCTCTTTCCTTGAGTCGGAGATGATTCGTCAGGGGTGCAAGGACAATGACCTTGACCTTTCCGAGATGTTTGTCGTATCCAACGCATACGCTGACAAGGCGGTCAAATACGTAAGGGTCGATGGGCATCTGAACTATGAGCAAGGCAGTTCGGCACAGGATGTACTGTTTGTCCTCAGAGAACACGGAGTCGTTCCCGACGAAGTAATGCCCGGATTGAACTACGGTACGACAAAGCACGCGCACGGCGAACTTGTAGCCGGACTCAAGGGCTTTATGAATGCCATACTGAAGAACCCCAACAGAAAACTGACTCCCGCCTGGCTTCCCGCTCTGAAAGGTATCCTCGCGGCTTATCTGGGCCCTGTTCCCGAAAATTTCGAATACAAAGGAAAGAACTACACCCCGAAGAGCTATCTTGAAAGCCTTCCTGTAAATCTCGATGACTACGTGGACCTTACCTCCTGGACTCATATCTCATACTATGAGAAACATCCGGTGGAAGTTGCAGACAACTGGCGCTGGGGTTCCGCATATAACATTCCTCTCGATGAGCTTGTTGAAGTCATCTACAATGCAATCGACAAAGGTTACACCGTCGCCTGGGGAGCTGATGTGAGTGAGACCGGATTCACCCGTGACGGAATCGGCCTTGCAGTCGATATGGAGGCTCTGAATACGGTTGGAAGCGACCAGGCCCACTGGGTCGGCGCTCCCGATGCAAGAGGCCGCCGCGCAATCAACGGCCCTGTAAAGGAGATTGAGGTCACGCCCGAACTCCGCCAGCAGGGATACGAAGAGAAGAGCACAACCGACGACCACGGAATGCATATCTATGGTATCGCAAAGGATGCCGAAGGCAACAAGTACTTCAAAGTCAAGAACTCATGGGGCATTACCGGCAAGTATGACGGAATCTGGTATGTGTCAGAAGCTTATGTGAAATACAAGACATTGGACATTATGGTCCACAAGGATGCTATTCCCAAGGAGATCAGAAAGAAACTCGGCATCAAATAAGGATGAAAAAATATATTCCAAATATGATTACGCTGCTGAATCTGCTTTCAGGTTCAGTAGCGGTCATATATGCGGCACAGGGAGCATATTACGCAGCTTGGATGCTGTGCATCCTTGCCGCGGTGTTCGATTTCTTCGATGGATTTGCCGCAAGGGCTCTCGGGGCATATTCTGAGATAGGCAAGGAACTCGATTCGCTGTGTGACTGTGTGAGTTTCGGACTGGCACCGGCTGTAGCCCTGATGACGTTTTACCGCGGTGCGGGTGATTATCCGTCAATTCTCGGCTACATACCTCTTGCTGTCGTAGCCTGCTCTGCGCTCAGACTTGCCAAGTTCAATCTGGACACGAGGCAGACCAGGAGTTTTCTCGGACTCCCCACTCCTGCCTGCGGCCTGCTGACAGTATCCCTGACAGCCTGTCCCCCTGCATTTCTCTCAAAAGTATGGTTCATTCCCGTCGTAAGTGCAGTATTGGCTTTCCTGCTTGTGAGTGAAATTCCGATGTTCTCGATGAAGTCTTTCAGTCCGAAACACCGGTGGTTTCTTTTCGGTTCCATCGCAATATGCTGCCTGATCCCCATATTCTCGGAAACATCCGTCTGGTGGATGAAACTGCCGCCCGTATTGTCCGGTATCTTCACTTATTATATTGTATTGAATCTCATTCCCCTTAAAAATGAAAAATAAATTATTGTTGTTCTGCGCTCTTTCTTCCGCAGTGGCACTGACCTCCTGCCAGCAGGCTGAAGTGTCGGTCTCCGTCATCCCGAATCCGGTCTCAATCGAAGCGGCCGGTCGTGGGGCAAAACTTCAGGAAGTACCCGTATTTGATTGTGAATCAATGGAACTTCAGATCCTCGGGCAGACATTTGTCGAGGTTGCAAACGGTGTGAAAATTCCTAATATTTCACTTGCAATCGACAACACTCTTGATGCTGAAGAGTATGTTCTCGACTCCCATAAGGGTAAGGTTGTCATCAAAGGCGGCTCTCAGGCCGGTGTGTGGTGGGGCCTTCAGACTCTCCTGCAGATCTGCTACCAGACTGACGGGAAGACCTTCCCCGGATTGAGCATCAAGGACAAACCTGCATTTGCATATCGTGGCGCTCACCTCGACTGCGGGCGTCATTTCTTCTCCGTTGAAGATGTCAAAAGGTTTATCGACCTTGTCAATATGCACAAAATCAACGTTTTCCACTGGCATCTTACCGAAGACCAGGGGTGGCGGGCTGAAATCAAGAAACTCCCCAAATTGACTGAAATCGGCAGCGTCCGCGCTGAGACGGTGGTCGGACACGCCGGTGATTCCCACACATACGACGGAACTCCTTACGGCGGATATTATACACAGGAGCAGATGAAGGAGATTGTTTCATACGCCGCTTCAAGACAGATGACTGTCATTCCCGAAATAGAAATCCCCGGACACGCTTCCGCGGCCCTCGCAGCATATCCGGAACTCGGCTGCCGTGGCAAGGGTTATAAGGTACAGACCACCTGGGGCGTTTTCGACGAGGTCTTCTGTATAGGTAATCCCGGCACAGTCCAGCTTTTCAAGGACGTTCTTGACGAAATCTGCGAAATCTTCCCCAGCGAATACATCCATATCGGAGGTGACGAAGCTCCCCGCAACGAGTGGAAGAAGTGTCCCAAATGCCAGGCTCTTATGAAAAAGATGGGATACACAAGCGAAGCACAGCTGCAAAGTCATATCGTGAACGAGATTGAGCAGTACCTCAATCAAAAAGGCCGCAAAATCATCGGTTGGGATGAAATTCTTGAAGGCGGTGTTTCACAGTCAGCCTGCGTGATGTCCTGGAGAGGAACTGACAGCGGCATCGCCGCGGCAAAACTCGGCAACGACGTGATAATGACCCCCAACAGTTATTTCTATCTGGACTATTACCAGACGTCCGACCCCAAGGCAAACGGCGAACCTTTCTGCATCGGCGGTAACCTTCCCCTCTCCCAATGCTACAAGTTCCAGCCCTACGAAGGCCTGAATGATGAGCAGAAAGCCCATATCAAAGGCATTCAGGCCAATGTCTGGACTGAATATATGGCTGATTTCGACCACGTGGAGTTCAACTCTCTCCCCCGCTTCGCGGCTCTGGCCGAGATTTCCTGGAGCAACGACAACCGCACCGACTACACAACTTTCGTGGAGCGTACACGCAAGTCTCTTCTTCCTGTGTATGATGCAAGAGGCTATCACTATGCTCCATACGCTTTCCAGAATCCCCCTGTAGAGTAAACTTTAATACCAATACAAAACTTTATGAAACACTTTCATTCATTTATGGCTTTGTCTTTCCTTTCAGTGCTGGCAATATCCTGCGCTCCGAAAGACAACACGCTCACAAAGGCCGAACAGGCCGAAGGCTGGCAGCTCCTGTTCAACGGACAGGACCTCACGGGATGGCGCAGCTTCAACTGCCCCGAACTCATTGGCGGATGGTCGGTCGTTGACGGCTGCATCCGCGCCGCAGGTGACGGTTCCGACGGCAGCGGCTACATTGTCACCGACAAGAAATACTCCAACTTCATCCTCAAGTGGGACTGGAAGCTCACTCACGGCGGCAACAGCGGTATGATTTACCACGTTGTCGAAAATCCCGTATTCGGTGTCCCCTACGTTACCGGACCCGAATATCAACTGATTGACAACGAAGGTTGGGAGGAGGTGAATGCCCCTTCAAAACTTGAGGAGTGGCAGAAACTCGGCGTTGACTATGCAATGCATCTGCCCGACTATTCCGTTATGAAGGTCAACCCTCAGGGCGAATGGAACACTTCACAGATTGTCTTCGACAACGGCCACGTCGAACACTGGCTCAACGGTGCCAAGATACTCGAATTCGAGGCCTGGACAGATGACTGGTTCGTTCGCAAAAACAGCGGCAAATGGGCGAATGCTCCCGAGTACGGTCTTGCATCGGATGGTGTCATCTGCCTTCAGGACCACGGCGATCCCGCTTCCTTCAAGAATATCAAAATCAAGGAACTCCCCCACAAGGGCGGAAAGACCGAGTCTCTCTTCAACGGAAAGGACCTCACCGGTTGGGAGCCTTTCGGAGACGGCAAGTGGTATGTTGATGGAGAAGGCAATCTCGTTACCGAGAATGGTGACCTCCGTCAGTACGGCTACCTGGGAACCCGCAAGTATTACAAGGATTTCGACCTTACCTGCGAATTCAAAGAGGCTTCAAACGGCAATTCAGGACTCTTCTTCCACTCTTTCATCGAGGGCTTCAACACAGTCCACGGATGGCAGTGCGAGGTTGCTCCCAAGGGCAATGACACAGGCGGAATTTATGAATCATACGGACGTGGCTGGCTCTATCAGATTCCTGACGAGAAGGAGGAAATCCTGAAACCGACGGACTGGAACACCCTTCGCCTCAAAGTAGAGGGCAACCACATCCAGACCTGGCTCAACGGTGAACCTATGACTGACATCGAGGACGAGCAGATTGGCGCAGTATCAGGCCGCATAATGCTTCAGATTCACGACGGCAATGACATCAAAGTCCTCTGGAGAAACTTCAACCTGACGGAACTGTAATACATTTCTCCCCTATCATAACATTTGAAGGGTGAACCTCAAGCTGTAGCTCGGTTCACCCTTCATTTCAATTATTTGAATGTCATTGTAAATTCCGTACACTCATTGTCGCTTCTTGTCGGATCGAGCATATACTCCAACTTCTTTCTGTCCTTCTCATGGATATAGAGCGCAGTTATTACAGCCGTCAGTACGATGGCTGCCACAACTATCAGTATGATTTCCCAGAGTGGCATCAGATGTCGTATTTCTTAAGTTTACTGTACAATGTCGGACGGCTGATACCGAGTGCCTTTGCAACCAGCGTAAGATTGCTATTGCACCTGGCCATTGTGTCGCGTATGGTCTGAGCCTCTGCCTCATCAAGGGTCTTCTTGGGCGCGGACTTCACGGCGGACTTCTTCTCAAGCGAGAGGTCTCCCGCTTTCAGACTTGTCCCTTCAGAGAGAATCACAGCCTTCTCGATGGTATTCTGCAACTCGCGAATATTGCCGCTCCATGCGTGAGATTTAAGCAGCACGGCAGCCTCAGCACCAATATCAACGACATTCCTGCAGTATTTCTCGGCATACATGGCAAGGAATCTCTCCGCCAGGGCTATGTCGGCGTATGCCGTGAAGAGCACTCTGTACTTCCGGCCACATCTTCTTCAGCTCTCCTGTCCAGTAGAGTCCCTCGTTGCCAGTATTTATATCAGTGTAAAAGTTCATATCCAGCAGAACCACATCCGGACGATAAGTCTCCATAGTCCAGATATACCACATTCTTGAAAGTTTTCTCAGCAAACGCGAGTACGCTGCTTGTCTTTCCACATTGACGTACACCTTTCACGACAAGAGGCTTGTGCTTAGGAGTGTTGAACCATTCACTTAACCTTTTCTCAATCTTGCGCTTATACATATTATCCACGTTTTCCAGCCGAGATTGGTTCATATTTAGCACGTTTTCCCGGCGACTTTTGGTGTAAAGATACACATGTCATATTTTTTTGCAAAAAAATTGATATGTAAGTTTATGGTGCTACTCCGCTGTCATCCTCCTTCAGTTTCTCCTTGTATTTCTTGTCGTAGGCTTCACCTCTTGGAACGAGGTATTTGAAGAACACGCAGTCATCTATGATCTCTTTCGTATCTTCTTGGCTTTATGTTGCCATTATGAGCGGCCGTTAATGAACACTTTCTCTATTCCGAAGGCTTTGCCACAATCAGGAATCCCGTTTCGGAGCGCATCTTCGTTGAATATGGCATATTATTATAAATAGATTTATTTTCTCCATTGCATCGCATTTGAAATTGTCATAAAAGCTTTCTCAGCAATGCCAGCTTGATTTTCTCCGCCTTGCCTCCGTATGGATGCTCGCGCAGGGAAAGATTGAAAAAGTTTCTGCCTTTGAGCACGGTGGACGGATGGGTGAATTCCCTGAAACCCCACTCACCGTGATAAGCTCCCATACCGGAATGGCCCGTGCCGTTGAACGGAACACCCGGAACCATCAGATGAATGCATACCTCATTGATGCATCCTCCTCCGTATTGGTGCGTACGCATCATACGGTTCGCCCACCGGATGTCGCGGGTGAAAAGATACATTGCAAGCGGATGCTCCCTCTCTGCGATTGTGTCCATAAGCGCATCCACCTCGCTGTCCTTGAACGTCACCACGGGCAGCAGAGGGCAGAACAACTCCTGCTTCACCAGATCCTCGTCCTTGCCGACCGGATATATGATTGTCGGAGCATACCTGCGACTTCCGGCATCTCCCCTGCCTCCATAGACTATACGATCCCTGTACCTGTCTGCAATTGAGGTGCATTTTGAATAGGCCGCATCTGTTATGAGCCTCGGATATTCCGGATTGGTCTCGGGGCTCTCCCCTATCTGCCTGCGAAACTCGGCAGAAAGCTCACGGATAAAACGGTCCGCCACCTCCTCCGCCACCGCGACCTGATTGACGTTGATGCAAATCTGACCAGCATTGCACAGCTTGAAGAAAGCAATTTTGCGGGCGGCATCGCGAATGTCGGCATCCGAACGGACCACACACCAGTTGCCGGTCTCACCGCCCAGTTCAAGAGCCACGGGAACAAGATTGTCCGCCGCCTCACGGAGCACGTGCCTGCCCACTGCTGGCGAACCTGTATAGAATATCTTGTCGAAGCGCTGGCGCAGGCACATATCGGCTACGTCGTGCCCGCCTCCGATCAATGTGATGAACTCCGGAGGAAAATTGTCTGCAATCATTCTCGACATAACCTCCGTGCAGGCAGATGACTTCGAACTTGCCTTTATCACAACGGTGTTGCCTCCCGATATGCTCGCGGCCGCCACCCCGAGTGTCAGCAGGACTGGGAAATTGAACGGACTCACGACCAAAGTCACACCGTAAGGCATCTTATAAACCTTCGTTATCAGGCTGGGAAAACAGAGAATTCCGCTAAAATGAGTCTCAGGTCTGGCCCAGCGGCGCAGATGGCGTATCATTTCGCCGATTTCAGCAATCGCAGGCCCTATGTCGCAAAGATAAGCCTCTACCCTGCTGCGTCCTAAGTCGGCCTGCAGAGCATCCTCCAGTTCACGCTCCGAAGCCCTGATTACAGCCCGCAGTTTTTTAAGCTGCCTTATTCGCCAGCCCACGTCAAGAGTTGTCCCGGAGCGGAAGAACCCGCGCTGACCGGCGACCACCTTGCCTATTTCCTGTTCTGAAAAGACATTCCTTGTCATTCCTTGATATCGGAAACACCGTTCTATTCCGCAAAGACACGCTTGACCGCATCCAAATATCCGTATCCATAAAGATTGTCGGGCTGCAGATAGCTGGTCTCCGTCCATTCGTTCCAACTGTTGATTGTAATGAGAGGGTGAAGCTTGGGGCGGGCATCCACATACTCCTTTGCCTTTCTCAAGGCATATTCGAAGTTTTCCGGAGTATTGTTCCTGACAACGGCGCTTTCCTTCATACGGGGGCTGTTGTCCCATCCGATTGACACGTGGGGATAATATGGCATAGTGAAATCCTTCTCCAGTCTCCCCCACTCTGCCACAGCCTGTTCCACTATGTGAGGATATTCGTCATTCATATCGAGATAATGGCAGAACTGATAATGGGACGAACTGTTGAAGCCGAGCCCCTTGAGGAAAGCATCGTCCGTATTTTCCAGCCTGTTTGAATCGACTCCGCTGTAGTCCCTCATATTTAGGACCCACATCGTGAATTGAAGTTCCAGGTCGGGGAAGCCGGCTTTTTTAACCTCACTGCGGAACCAGGCCAGCGCATCTTTAGTCTCCTCGATGCCGCCGAGCCCTTCTATCAGGTTCCTGATCTCATAGATCATAAAGACAGGCTTGCCGTCAATCTTGTAATATTCAGGCTGTTTGAAAAACAGTTCAATGTTTCTCCTGCAGATTTTCTCAAACTCCTGCCGGTCCACCTTCCCTGTCCAGATTGTATTCTCTTCCGGAACACGGGAAATTCTGGTGTCCCAAGTATTGTTCACGTTGTGGTTCGCCCACATCAGATAGAATTTCATCTTGTCCCTGTTCTTTGCCTTGAGGAAACCGCCCGTCAGGGTTGTCTCCATAAAAGGCCTCCCGTCGAACCAGTACCAGTCGAATATGAACACGTTGATGCCGTGTCCGGTCGCCTGGTCGATTTCCATCTCCATCACAGCAGGGTCGGCTTCGTTGATATATCCCCAGACAGGGGTCCTGTTCCAGTAATGGCCGGGATTGCGGCTCTGCATCGTCATAACCGTTTCCCACTCGCCGATACCCATCGGCCAGAAGGGACGCAGTCTCGGATCGTCAGCCGCGTATGCGGGATAAACGTAAGCGGCGACATCATATTTGCGGGTCTGCCCGTACATGGCAGTGCAACAAACCAGGAGCAACCCGGTGAACAACAAGAATCTTTTCATAACAGTCCGTATTTTTAATGCAAAAGTAATCAAAATAAGATTTTGACGGCACTTCGTTTGCAGATTTGAAAATAATCTGTACCTTTGTGCTGCGAATGGGGTATTAGCTCAGTTGGTAGAGCGTTTGAATGGCATTCAAAAGGTCAGGAGTTCGATTCTCCTATGCTCCACGAAAGCGACTCCCCTGCTCTGCTTTGAGCCGGGGAGTCTTCATTTAACGATATCCTGTGGGAAAGGGGCTATCTTCGTCAGCCAGAAGAATCCGAAGATTATTCCGGTTACTCCGATGATTATGCCGACTTTCGCCATATCGTGTGTCTTCACCAGTCCGGTTGATGAAGCCATCGCATTTGAAGGGGTCGATATCGGCAGGCACATCGCAAGAGAGGCGCACATAGCCACGAACACTGAAAGGGCTTTCTGACCGCCGAATGCCGCGAAAGAATCGGCATTCGGTGACTGCAGAAGGCCCTTTCCCAATGCAACCATTATCGGTATCAGCAATGCTGCCGTGGCGGAATTACTGATGAAATTGCTCAGACAATAGCAGATGAGGCAGGCTCCTGCAAAGACGAAAATCACTTGCATTGATGCGAAGTCTATGCTGTCAACCAGCGCCTTGGCAAGTCCGGTGTCATTCATTGCATAGCCCAGGGCGAATCCACCGGCCACAAGCCAAAGGATGTTCCATTTGATCTGCTTCAAATCGTCCGCCGTGAATACCCCCGTGGCGGTATATACCGCTATCGGGACAAGCGCCACGACGTTTGAACTGAGCCCGTGAAGATTCTCCGTCATCCACAGCAGAATTGTCAGACCGAAGGTAATCCACGCGACACGGTCTCTCCAGCTCTTTTTCCGAGATACCCTGGGGATTTCTATCTTGATTTTCTTAGCCTTGAAAGGGAAAAAGAATCTAAGGAGCATCCAGGCGAAAAGAATCATAATGATTACGTAAGGTATCATTCTGAGCGCCCATTCACCGAACTGAATGGAAATCCCGTTGTTGTCAAGGATACCGACCGCCGTGGCGTTCGGAGGGGTGCCTATGGGGGTGCCTATCCCGCCGATATTGGCCGCAAGCGGAATAGCCAGGGCAAGGCCTGTCTTCCCTTTCTCATCGTCCGGCAATGTCGAGAGCAGCGGAGCCAGGAAGGTAAGAAACACCGCGGCAGTCGCAGTGTCACTCATAAACATCGAGAAGATGGCAATCACGCTGAGCAAACCGAGAAGAACGGCCCCGGGCTTTTTGCCGAACGGTTTCAAAAGAATCCTGGCGATTCTTACGTCCATACCATATTTGGAGGCAACGGCGGCAAGGACGAATCCGCCGAGAAACAGCATTATGACCGGGTCGGAAAAGGCACGCATCAACTCCTTGGCCGGAACGAAGACGCTACCGTCCCCTGGATGAATTGCAAACTCCAGTCCCTTGTCGGAAATTGTCAGAAGGGATATGACTATTACTATCAGGGAGGTCACCCAATTGGGCACAATCTCGAAAATCCACATCAGGGCCGCAAAGGCGAAAATAGCGACAGTCCGCTGCTGGGTGACGGTGATGACATCTCCCAGATTCCCGAAAAAAGAGTGCGGCGCACACCAGAGCAGAACGGTGATGGCCGCCACTATCGGCAGAAATAAGCAGTATTTTACATTGAACCGTTTCATATCCGCAAAATAACAACAACGTTTACTTAAAAACTCAAGTTTTGCATAAATGCGAAACTTAAATCAAAAAAAATTATTTGAAATTATCAATGCTTTTTAGTATATTCGCAAAGATAACAAACATTGGAACCGATATGTCAAACAAACTACAGGAACTCACTGACAGGCTTTATCAGGAAGGTTTGTCAAAGGGCAGACAGGATGGTCAGCAAATAATTGACAAGGCAAAGGAAGAAGCCGCAGCATTGATTGAGGCAGCTAGAAAAGAAGCTGCTTCAATAGTGGAGTCGGCCACCAAGGAAGCTCAGCAACTCAAGGTGAAGACGGAAAGTGACTTGAAGATGGCTTCAGTACAGACAATCACGAAAGTCAGGCAGCAGGTAGAAAATTCTGTCATCGCCAAGGCTGTCGCCGGCCCCGTAAAGAATGCCTTTGCAGATCAGATTTTCATCAAGGAGCTGCTTTCCACTGTCGTGAAATCCTTCAACGCCTCCAATCCAGAGAGCGCCTGTCTCGACGTGATCCTTCCCGAGAAAGTCAGGAAGGAACTCGGGGAAAAAGCGGCATCCCAGATAATTGCGGAACTCGGAAAGGGTCTTGAGGTTTCCTTCTCGAAGAAGATTGAGTCAGGATTCAAGATCGGCCCTAAGGAAGGCGGATATCAGATAAGTTTTTCCGGCGAGGATTTCGCGGAGATGTTCAGTGAATATCTCAGACCCGCCGCCCGAAAATTTCTCTTCGGTGAATAATCCTCTCCTGCCCGATGCGCAATTACGAATATATTGTAGCAAGTCTGCCGAATCTCGCTTTGGATTTCAAGTCAGGACAGTTTGATTACAAAGCCATTTCGGAAGAGGTGAAGTCTCTCTGTTCTGAAAAGGACGGCCGGCTTGTCGATTTTCTTGAGACCGGTATTGACGGTGAGGATGATTGCCCCAGCCGCTTCCTTCGGGAATATTTCGGATTTGACAGGGATTTCAGGAACGCAAAGGTCGCTTTTCTTGAGGGCCGCTCCTATGACAAATCTTTTGCACCGGTATTCTCAGAGCCCAATCTGATTGAAAGGGAGAAGAAGATAGATGAACTCTATTGGAAAAAGGCCGGAGAGTCGGTTGTCTTTGATGTTTTCACCTTCGATCTCATATTGAGCCTGCTTGCAAAGGCTAAAATTGTGGCAAGATGGAGAGTGCTGGACCAGAAAGCCGGGGAGGCATTCTTCAGGACGTTGGTAACCGAAGTGAGAGGCACATACAAAGGAATACAAATTGAAGAAAAATAATAAGTATGAAAACCACAGGTATTGTTACGGGCATTATCTCGAATCTTGTGACAGTCAGGATCGATGGGCACGTTTCCCAGAATGAGATCTGTTACATAGATCTGGCCGGCACGAAGTTGATGTCGGAGGTCATCAAGGTTTCCGGGAAAAATGTTTTCGTACAGGTATATGAAAGCACACGCGGTCTCAAGCAGGGTGATACGGTCGAATTTGAAGGCCATATGCTTGAAGCCACTCTCGGTCCCGGACTTCTCTCAAGCTGCTATGACGGTCTGCAGAACAATCTTACCACAATGGCGGACGTTTTCCTCAAGAGAGGTGAATACACGGCTCCCCTTGACCACGACAAATTATGGCATTTCGTTCCGAGTGCCTCCGTCGGGGACAAGGTCCGCTCCGCAGACTGGCTGGGTGAAGTCAAGGAGGGATGGCTGCCTCACAAGATTATGGTACCCTTCTCCTTCAAGGGTGAATATACCGTTGAATCGGTTGCCCCGGAAGGAGATTACAAAATCGATGACCAGATGGCTGTACTTGTTGACGCTCAGGGCGAAAAACACAAGGTTACAATGGTGCAGAAATGGCCTGTCAAACTTGCAGTCGGAGGATATGCTGAAAAGCCCAGACCTTTCCGCATTATGGAGACGGGGGTACGCGCAATTGACACCTTCAACCCTATCGCTGAAGGAGGAACCGGCTTCATTCCCGGCCCTTTCGGATGCGGAAAAACAGTGCTCCAGCACGCCATTGCAAAACAGGGAGATGCCGAGATAATAGTTATGGCTGCCTGCGGAGAACGCGCGAACGAAGTGGTTGAGATCTTTACGGAATTCCCGGAATTGGTTGATCCTCACACAGGCCGCAAGCTGATGGAACGTACGACCATCATCTGCAACACTTCCAATATGCCTGTTGCCGCGAGGGAAGCGTCCGTATATACGGCAATGACAATATGTGAATATTACCGTGCAATGGGTCTGAAAGCCCTTCTGCTGGCCGATTCCACTTCCCGCTGGGCACAAGCTCTGCGTGAGATGAGTAACAGAATGGAGGAGTTGCCCGGTGCAGATGCATTCCCCGTTGACCTTTCCGCAATCATATCGAATTTCTATTCACGTGCCGGAATCGTCAAACTGCGTAACGGACAGACCGGTTCGGTCACTTTCATAGGAACGGTCTCCCCTGCCGGAGGAAACCTCAAGGAACCGGTGACCGAATCCACAAAGAAGGCTGCCCGCTGCTTCTATGCTCTGGAGCAGAACCGTGCTGACCAGAAACGCTATCCGGCGGTCAATCCCGTTGACTCCTACTCCAAGTATCTGGAATATCCGGAGGTTGCCGATTTTCTCAATACAAAAATATGCAGCGACTGGGTTGCAAATGTCGGAAAGGCCAAGAACCTTGTCAGAAGAGGCAAGGAGGTCGCCGAGCAGATAAACATTCTGGGTGACGACGGTGTGCCCGTAAGCTATCACGAACAGTTCTGGAAGAGCGAACTGATTGACTTCGTAATTCTTCAACAGGATGCATTTGATGCCGTTGATGCCATCTCTTCCCTTGAAAGACAGCGCTATATGCTTGAACTTGTCCTGAAAGTTTGCGACACCCAATTCGATTTCGAAGATTTCGACCAGTGCCGTACCACTTACAAGAATCTGATTAACAACTTCCGCCAGATGAACTATTCCGAATTTCAAAGCGAGAAATTCAACAGTTATCTTGGGCAGATAAAAAAGACTATCTCAAATGAGCAGTAGAGCATTCCAACGAATATACACTGAGCTTGAGGCAATAACCAAAGCTACAGTTACATTGAGAGCCCAAGGGGTGAGCAATGACGAACTGGCGACTGTTGACGGTCGTTTGGCGCAGGTAGTGAAAATCAAGGGCGAGTCCGTGACACTTCAGGTGTTCTCCGGAACCGAAGGCATTCCTACAAACGCCGACGTGCTCTTTTTCGGCAAGGCTCCTTCTTTGAACGTAAGCGAATCTCTTTCCGGACGTTTCTTCAACGCATACGGAGAGCCCATAGACGGTGGCCCCGCAGTGGAAGGAGAACCGCGTCAGATCGGCGGTCCCTCCGTGAACCCTTACAAACGCCGTCAGCCTTCAGAATTGATTCCTACCGGCATTGCGGGAATCGACCTGAACAACACGCTTGTCAGCGGACAGAAGATTCCTTTCTTCGCCGACCCTGACCAGCCCTACAATCAGGTGATGGCTCAGGTTGCCCTGAGAGCCGATGTGGACAAGATAATTCTCGGCGGAATGGGATTGAGCAATGACGACTATCTCTATTTCCGCCACGAATTCGAAAGTGCCGGCGCACTGGATAAAATCATCAGTTTCGTCAACACGACTGACCAGCCGCCTGTGGAAAGGCTCCTCATCCCCGATATGGCTCTGACCGCAGCAGAATATTTCGCAGTGGACAAGAATGAAAAAGTGCTTGTACTGCTGACGGATATGACCCTCTACGCGGATGCGTTGAGCATTGTGTCCAACCGTATGGATCAGATTCCGTCCAAGGATTCAATGCCCGGCAGCCTTTACAGCGACCTTGCGAAAATTTATGAAAAGGCTGTGCAACTGCCCGACGGCGGCTCCATAACCATCATAGCGGTCACAACGCTCAATGACGGTGACATTACTCACGCAATTCCGGACAATACCGGATATATCACTGAGGGTCAGCTCTTCCTCAGGGCGGATACTGACACCGGTAAGGTAATCATCGACCCGTTCCGTTCACTCTCCCGTCTGAAACAACTTGTTCAGGGAAAGAAGACACGCGAAGATCATTCACAGGTGATGAATGCCTCTGTCCGTCTCTATGCCGATGCCCAGAATGCGAAGACAAAACTCGAGAATGGCTTTGACTTGAGCGACTATGACAAGCGTTGTCTGGAATACGCAAAGGATTATGCCGTGAATATTCTTTCAATCGATGTGAACATATCCATCGAAGAGATGCTCAATACAGCCTGGTCTCTTTTTGCCAGGCATTTTGACAAGGCCGAGACAGGCATAAAGGAAGTCCTTGTGGAGAAATACTGGCCAAAGAACGCTGACTGAAATGGCGATTAAATTCCAATACAATAAAACGTCTCTGACCAATCTGGGCAAACAGTTGAAGGTCCGGCAGAGAGCCCTCCCTACCCTGAAAAGCAAGGAGTCCGCTCTGCGTGCCAGCGTCATAACGGCCAAGGCCGAATCGTCAAGGTTGCAGGAGGAACTTGAAGCCGCATTGAAGGAGTATGATTATCTCTCCAGACTCTGGAATGAGTTCGATAGCGGCTTGATAAGCATCAGGGACGTGGAGATTGACATTGTCAAGGTTGCCGGCGTGAAAATTCCGGAATTGAGGGAGGTCATCTATGATGTGGCTCCGTTCGACAAAGCATCCAAACCGATGTGGTACAGCGACGGAGTTGAGATTCTCAAGCGTCTTGCCCAACTTGGAGTAGAATCGGAGATTTATCTGGAGAAGAGTCGCATCCTTGAATTCCAGCGCAAGAAGACAACACAGAAGGTAAACTTGTACGAAAAGGTTCAGATTCCCGGCTATCAGGAGGCCATCCGTAAGATAAAACGATTCATGGAAGACGAAGAGAATCTCTCCAAGGCTTCCCAGAAAATTGTCAAGACACGTCATTCACAAGAAGAAGAGGAGGAAAATCTATGATAGAGAAAATGACCAGATATTCGTTCGTGCTTCTTCACGGATGTGCGGATGATTTCCTCTCTTCCCTGAAAGAGACGGGTCTGATGGATATCGTCCGTTCCCGTAAGCCTGTGGATGACAACTCCTCTGAAATGGTTTCGCACATCAGCGAACTCAAGCGAAGGATTGAACGGATTGCCAACGATGATTTCAGCAGGGATTCCAAGTATAATTCCCTTGTTGCCCAACTTGCCGTTGAGAAAAGGGAACTGGCGGAGCGCCTTCCCTGGGGAGAATTCTCAGTTGAAGATATCAATAGCCTTAAGAACAAAGGGATAACCCTGTCTTATTATAGGATTGCTTCAAAGCGTTTCTCCTCATCATTGGCGGATGAATATCCGCTTGAAGTCATCTCCCAAGATTCAAAGTTCATCTATTTCGTGACAGTCTCCGATTCAGGAGCGGTCAACGTGCCAGGTGCTGAGTCCTGCAAGGTTCCGTCCGGCCCGGCATCGGAAACTGAGTGTAGAATCAAGTCATTGCAGTCCGAAATTGAAAGCCGGGCAGGATTCCTCTCTTCAGAGAAGAACTCCATATCCGGACTTGAGGCGGAACAGAAAGAGGCAGAGTCCGAACTTCAGTTGTATCTGGCCAAATGCACTACTGTAAGTGCCGCGGAAGATACAATAGACACTTTCATCGGGTTTGCCCCATCATCGGCTGATGCGCGGGTGAAGGAATCCCTTGACAAATTGGATGTACTCTATTTCAGCGAACCTGCCAAGGCAGAGGACAATCCTCCAATCAAGTTGAAAAACAATTGGTTTGCACGGAATTTCGAGACTCTGACAGGGATGTACGGAATGCCGGTTTATGACGAGTTTGACCCTACTCCTGTACTGGCTCCTTTCTTTCTGCTGTTCTGGGCTTTCTGTATGGGAGACGCGGGATACGGTCTTGCCCTCATAGGTGTCGGCTTCCTGCTGAAGAAGGTGGATATACTTGGACTGAAGAATCACTGGAGACTTGTCGTGACACTCGGTGTCGGTGCCGCCGCAATCGGATTCTTCCTCGGCACCTTTATGGGAATACCTTTGGCTGAGGTATCATGGATTCCTCAGAACGTCAGGAACCTGATGCTGGCCGGAAAACTGGAATTCGGCTCATCCTCATACGATGTGGCTATGATCGCCGCGCTGGCTGTCGGTGTGTTCCATATCTGCCTTGCAATGGTAATCAAGGCAATCGGCCTGACGAAGAGATTCGGGTTCAAGGAATCGGTAAGCACCTGGGGCTGGATAACCCTCATTGTCGGAGGTCTTCTTGTCGCAGCCGGTGCTCTTACAACCATTCTTGATGCATCCGTCACGAAAATTGCAGTAATAATCATAGGCATAGTCTCCTTTCTCGGCATATTCGTGTTCAACAAACCGGGCCGAAATCCACTCCTGAACATAGGTGCCGGTCTGTGGGACACTTACGGTATGGTGACGGGACTTATGGGAGATGTCCTGAGTTATATCAGACTTTACGCTCTCGGCCTTGCGGGAGGTATGCTCGGCGGCGCTTTCAATGATCTGGCGGTAATGACTTTGGGTGACAATCCGACCTGGCATTGGATTCCGTTCCTGCTCATTGCACTCCTCGGCCATACGCTGAATTTTGCGATGAGCTGCCTCGGTGCTTTCGTCCACCCTCTCCGTCTGACTTTCGTGGAGTATTTCAAG
>JAZLIS010000135.1:0-35580 GCA_045617505.1 Bacteroidales bacterium
CCTTGCGCTATCAATAAATTCATTCTTGTCAGTACCGCGGAACCGGGCCATCCTCATAAGGAGCTGCGGATACTCATCAAGATTTTTTGCGAAGAGTGCCACTGCCGCATTGGTAGGCTTGGAATCCTTGGCAATCTTCCATTTCGCGAGGCATTACCTTCGTAGTGCTCTCAATTCTAATGTAAGGGCAACCGTGATAGGTATATGGCACATCACCATACTTCCAGCAGTTGAAATGCATGGCAATAATCTTCTCATCATTCTTTGCATCCGGAGCAGGAATGTATTCAACTTTCACGTCAATAGCTGGCTCCAGTCCGGCGATTGCGTTGCCGATTTCCTGTCTGGTATTGTCAATCTGCGGAAGATGAAGTAATGTTGCTCATGAAGTAAAGGAAATAAATGTTACCGTAATGCTGATACAAATATAACATTTAATCCTCTGATTACCAAATAATTATGAGGATTCCTTTACTTTCTTTTATGAATAATTCAGGTTAGAGGATGGAGCGGTATTTGTCGAGAAGTTCCGCCGCGGCGGAGAATGATTCGAGGTCTCCCTTCAGCACGGCGTTCTCGTAGTCGGGCAGGAGAGGGGCGATGGAGTTGTTCTCATAGAACATATTGCGGAGGCTCTCGTTGATGCTCTCGTACATCCAGTACCTTGCCTGCTCGCGACGCTTCTTCAAGAAGAAGCCGTTGCCTTGCACAAGTGCGAAATAGTCCTCTATCTTCTTGAGAATCACGTCAAGCCCCTCCTTGGTGACCGCCGATGAAGTGACGGCAGTGGGGACCCATCCCGATTCAGTCGGCGGGAAAAGGTGGAGAGCATTGGCATAAAGGGCGCGCGCCATCGAAGCCTTCTCGATATTGTTTCCATCAGCTTTCGTTATGGCAATCAGGTCCGACATCTCCATAATCCCGCGCTTGATGCCCTGCAGGTCATCGCCCGCACCGGAGAGCATCAGCAGCAGGAAGAAATCGCTCATCGAGTGGACGGCAGTCTCGCTCTGGCCGACACCCACCGTTTCGATGAAAATCACGTCATATCCGGCCGCTTCGCACAGCAGGATTGTCTCTCTGGTCTTTCTGGCCACTCCTCCGAGCGAACCTGCGCTCGGACTGGGGCGGATGAAGGCGTTGGGGTCGTTGCAGAGAGTCTCCATACGGGTCTTGTCACCGAGGATCGAGCCCTTGCTCTTTTCGGAGCTCGGGTCAATGGCAAGTACTGCAAGTTTGTGGCCCTCACCGGTGATGTATGAGCCGAAAGCCTCGATGAAGGTGCTCTTTCCGGCTCCCGGCACGCCGGTGATGCCGATGCGCATTGTCTTCTTCCCGTTGGAAATCACCTGACAGCGCTGGATTATCTGCGATGCTATCGCTCGGTGCTCCGGCAGATAACTCTCGACAAGTGTGATGGCCTTGCTCAGGACAGTGGTGTCTCCTCTGACGATGCCGTCCATATATTCATCCACTGAAAGCAGGGAAGGCTTCTTCTTGAAAACTCTCTTCAGATAAGGGTTGACGATGGGGGGCTGAGGCACCCCTTCATTAACTTTCAACTTGCTTTCCTTGTTGTCATAATCGGGGAAGAAATCCCCCTGATGATTCTTGTCTATTGCCATAATCACTCTGTGATAATGCCTGAAACGAACAGATTCAGAACTGGTTTGCCTGGGTCGTTGGTGACGACGGACAATACGTTCACCGTCTCGCCGATTCCATTGATTTTTGAACTGTCGAATCTGACTTTGAGATTGTAACTTTGCCCTGACGGTATGGAAATGGGGCAGGCCTCGTCGGGGATTGTGCTGCCCGGTGTCTGTGAGTCTATCGAATGGAGAACAAGTGTATTCTTGCCTTTGTTGCGGATGGAGAAGGAGCCTTCTGCAATCTCCCCTTTCCTGAGCTGGCCGAATTCGAAATAGGATTTGTCAATCACAGCCTCAGGAGCATTTCCCACATCATCTTTTGTCATCCCCTCGAAATTATCTTTTACCATAACATTGACTGTCAATGTGGTGGGCTGAATCTTCCCGTTGATGCGAAGTTTGACTTCGAACATATTCCGGCCCCACAACTGCGGATTGAATCTGGAAAGGTCTATCTTGTAATGCATTTCGGACTGCCCTTTTCCGGGGATTACGGAAGGGGAGAAGGTCACTTCCACTCCATCCGGCAAACCGTCAGCCTTGACTTCGACAGGCATCTTTCCGGTGTTGACCACTCTGGCATAATCCTCCTTGACGGAACTCTGATCGATGTATCCGAGAGAAAAAGATGATTTGTGGAATCCCAACGGACCGACAAGAACATCATACATATCCTTTATCTCTTTCTCTTTTTTGTGAGAGAATCCTCTGAGCCTGAGGACTACCGGCCTGTTGATATTGGAGAAATAGACCGTCAGGCTCTTGTCGAACGCTCCTTCTCCCTGATCATTGCTGAACCTTGCCTTGATTACACCCTCCTTTCCGGGTAGAACAGGCTGTTTGGTCCATTCAGGGGTGGTGCACCCGCAGGAGGCGACGACATTGTGGACAACGATGGGGGAGTTGCTGATGTTCGTGAAAGTGAAGGTGCAATTGACCGCTCCGTCACTCAATGCGATGTCTCCGAAATCGTAAACTTTCCTGTCGAACGCCACCACTTTGTCCGCAGATTCTGCAAAGGTCTGGGAAATCAGTGATATAAGAAAAAAAGCAAGCAACAATGACTTTTTCATTCAAACAGTATATTTTTTTTGCAAAGATAGCCAAATTACAAACGATTTGCCGGATTTCTTTTATACATTTGCAGGTTTTTGGAATATAAGCATTAACTTAATAAAACGATGAAAAAAACATTCACACTTGCCCTTCTGGCTCTCGTGATGACGGCTCTGACATCCTGCACCGGCCGCTATCAGTATGAATCAGTCAAGGGCGACCCCACCGGGGCACGTATCTATACCCTGGACAACGGACTGAAAATCTACACAATCGTCAACAAGGACAAACCCCGCATAGACGCGCAGATTGCTGTGAAGGTGGGCAGCAAGAACGACCCTCGCGAGACCACCGGTCTTGCCCACTATTTCGAGCATCTGATGTTCAAGGGAACACAGCAGTTCGGCACTCAGAACTACGAAGCTGAGAAGCCGCTGCTCGATGAAATCGAGGCTCTTTTCGAGAAATACCGCGTCACTGAGGACCCCGCACTGCGCAAGGCAATCTATCATCAGATTGACTCCATCTCCTACGAGGCTTCCAAAATCTCCATCCCCAACGAGTACGACAAACTGATGTCGGCTATCGGTGCCAGCGGTACCAATGCCTATACCAGTTACGACGTCACCTGTTATGTGGAGAACATACCATCCAACCAGATCGAGCTTTGGGCGAAGGTCCAGGCGGACCGCTTCGAGAACTGTGTGCTCCGCGGATTCCACACCGAACTGGAGACCATATACGAGGAATACAATATGTATGCGGCGATGGACCAGCAGAAGGCACTTAACGCAGTAACGGCATCCCTGTTCGAGAACCATCCCTACAACACCGACGTAATCGGCCTGCCATCCCATCTGAAGAACCCCTCGATCACCAACGTCAAGAACTATCACGACCAGTGGTACGTTCCCAACAATATGGCGGTGGTGCTTTCCGGCGATTTCGACCCCGATGAGGCAGTTGCCATTGTAGACCGCTATTTCGGTAAGATGAAGCCCAATGAAAACCTTCCCAAACTCGAATTCGAACCCGAGAAGCCCATCGCGGCTCCGATTGTGACGGATGTCAGGGGCAACGAATCTCCCGTGATTTTCCTCGCCTGGCGTTTCCCCGGCGCGAACCATCCGGACGCTCTCAAACTTGACCTCCTCCAGAAAGTTCTCAGCAACGGTGCGGCCGGACTTGTCGACCTTGACGTCAACCAGCAGCAGAAGACTCTCGGAATGGGCGTCTTCAACGAGACTATGGCCGACTACAGTATGTTTATGGTTTTCGCTGAGCCCAAGACAGGGCAGAGTTTCGACGAGGTCCGTGACATCTTCCTTGCCGAACTGGACAAGGTGAAAGCCGGTGATTTCGATGAAGATCTTCTGAAGTCAATCGTGAACAACGAGAAACTCTCGTTTATGAGGAGGCTGGAGTCAACTGGCGCAATGGCCCGCACCGCAGTCAACTGCTTCATCAACGACCAGTCCTGGGCCGACGAAGTCGTCAATTACGTGGACAGGCTCAACGCCATAACCAAGGATGAACTTGTGGCTTTCGTCAATGAGAATTTCGGCGACAACTACGTGCAGGTCAACAAACGTCAGGAGAAGGACCCTTCAAACGTCAGCATAGACAAGCCTCAGATCACTCCCATCTTCACCAACCGCGACACATCCAGCCAATTCCTCAAGGACGTCCAGGCTGCCGCCGCTCAGGTCAAGCCGATTGAACCCGTATTCGTCGATTTCAAGAAGGATATGAGCATCCTTTCAGCCAAGAACGGAATAGAAGTGCTCTACAAGAAGAACGTAACCAACGGGACATTCCATCTCCAGTATCGTTTCGAGACAGGTTCCTACGCTGACAAGATGCTTCCTTTCGCCTGTGACTATCTCGAATATGTGGGAACTTCCAATATGACTCCCGAAGAGATTAAGACGGCTTTCTACCGGATTGCCTGCCAGTACTCCGTCTCCTGTTCCGGGGAATATACATACGTCGGACTTAACGGACTTGCCGAGAATATGGACAAGGCGGTTGCTCTGCTTGAGCAGATTATTGCGGATGCCCAACCCAATCCTCAGGCTCTTGCGATGCTCAAGGCCAACACCCTTCAGGAAAGGGCCAACGCCAAGACAGACCAGGCCACCAATTACAGCCGCCTCCGCCAGTATGGTATGTACGGACCCGAAAATCCTGCCACCAACGTTCTTTCCGACAGTCAGATAATGGCTCTGACAGATGAAGAACTTCTGGAAAAGATTCACTCTCTGTTCAGTTTCCAGCACGAGACCCTTTACTATGGACCTCTTTCAGAAAAAGAGATAGTGGCGCTTGTCAATGAGACCCACAACTGCGCCGAGACTCTGAAACCGGTTGTTAAGGGCGATCCTTTCAAATATGTGGAGACCACTGAGAATGAAGTCATCATCGCTCCCTACGACGCCAATCAGCTCCGTCTCTACTCCGTTTCCAACAGAGGAGAGATGTTCGATGCATCCAAGGCTCCCATCATCCGCCTCTACAACAGCTATTTCGGCGGCGGAATGAACGGTATCGTGTTCCAGGAGATGAGGGAAGCCCGCGGCCTCTGCTACTCCGCTTTCGCAGGATACCAGACTCCCGGTGACCTGAAGCATCCCGCCATCTTCTACAATGGAATCTACACTCAGAATGACAAGCTCATCGACGCTCTCACGGCATTTGATTCAATCATAAACGATATGCCCGCCTCCGAGACGGCGTTTAAGATTGCAAAAGAGTCCCTTCTCTCCAACATACGTACCCAGAGAACTGTCAAGTCCAGTGTTCTGGACAGTTATCTGAATGCTCGCAGGCTCGGTCTTGACCACGACATCAACAGGGACGTGTTCGAGAAGGCCGCTGAATTCACTCTGGACGACGTGATTGAATTCCAGCAGGAGATGATAAAGGATCGCAAGTACAGGATTATGATTCTCGGCCGCAGCAACGAGATGGACCTCAAGGCTCTCTCTTCATTCGGCAAGGTGAAGGAAGTCTCCACTGAAGAGATTTTCGGATATTAGGAATCCTTATTAAAATGATTCGACCGGATTATCTCATTAAAGGTGATAGGATTGCAGTGATTTCCCCCTCCTACTGTATGGAGGGGGAGTCGCTGGATTCCGCCTTTGACATCATCCGCGGACGCGGTTTCGAGCCGGTCGCCTCCCCGAATCTGAATGTAGGGGAGGGAACTTATGCCGGCAGTGCGCAGATGCGTGCCGCTGACCTTGTCTGGGCGTTGAAAGATGCTGATGCCAAGGCAATAATCTGCTCCCGCGGAGGATATGGCGCCTTGCATCTGATTGACATAGTACCCTCCAGCCTTTTTCAGACCTCCCCGAAGTGGCTTGTGGGCTACAGTGACATCACCACCCTGCACGCAATGTCGGTTGCCGCCGGCGTTATGTCCGTCCACGGACCGATGCTCTCCTCATTCATAAAGGAGGAGCAGTCCGGTTCCATAGATGCGCTTTTCTCCCTGCTTTCAGGTGGGAGTATGTCGTACCGTTTTGCTTCTTCTGTCCGCAATGTGCCGGGAAAGGCTTTCGGGTGTCTGATGGGAGGCAATTTCATAACCCTGACGGCCCTTTTCGGCAGCGGCTGTGATTTTCTCTCTGCAGACGATGACATTATTCTTTTTGTCGAGGAGGTCGAAGAGTCGATGCACGCCATCGACAGGCTCTTCAATGTATTGAAGATACATCATAATTTCAGCCGTGTGAAAGGTCTGGTATTCGGGCAGTTCACCAACTGCGGTGCAGACCTTGAATTTGAAGGTGTGGAGCAGATGCTTTCGCAATATCTTCCAGAGCTGGGCATACCTGTCTGCTTCGGATTCCCCGCCGGTCACGGCCAGACCAATATGCCTTTCATCGAAGGCGCCTCCGTGGAACTTACCGTCGCTCCTTTCCGGACCTGTTTAGAAACTGCCGCCGCCGATGAAGGCGCGGAGCAGTGAGGTGGGGGGAATCTCCTTGTCCGGCACTGGCGTGAAATAGTGGATAAACTTCAGGAGCCGGTGCGCTTCCGCATACCCGGGGTCGTTTTTGGGAACACTTGCCAGAATCGGCTCCGCGTGGTTTCTGAGCACCGCGAATTCTATAAGATATGCCGAATTGAACATCACGTCCGCATTCTCCTGATATGGATAAATCCATTCCTCCTCGGCTGCCCGTACATTGGGCCACTGGCTGATTGTCTGCTGTGCGGTGAACGCTCCCGCATTGTAATCCCTGATGATTCTTCTCAGGAGTCGATTGTCGCTGGTGGGAATCACGTTGTGGTTGTCAAGCGAATTTCCCGTCAGGGTGGAGATGAAAATCCTGAATTTCTTCTCTTCCGGGATAAGATTGCTCAGGCGTGGGTTCAAGGCGTGGATACCTTCTACCAGAAGCACCTTGCCGGCATCGAGACGGAGTGTCCTGCCGTTGTACTCGCGGATTCCGGTGACGAAGTTGAAATGAGGCACTTCCACCTCCTCTCCGTTCATCAGACGGATGATGTCGCGTTGGAGGGCATCGTGGTCGATGGTGTCGAAATTGTCGAAATCATAACTGCCGTCGGGAAGTTTGGGGGTTTCCACCCTGTTCACGAAATAGTCGTCGGTGGAGAAAGATACCGGCCTGAGACCGCACGCCATAAGCTGTGTTGACAACCTTCTGCAGAACGTGCTTTTTCCGCTGCTGCTGGGGCCTGTAATCAGCACAAGACGCACCTTGTCGCGGCTTCTGTACCTCTTTTCTATCTCCTCTGCTATCTGCACGATTTTCTTCTCCTGAAGGGCCTCGGAAACACGGATGAGTTCGCTTGCACTTCCGTTCCTGCAGGCCATATTGACGTCACCCACATTGCTCAGATGCATCGCCGTGTTCCATTTCAGATTTTCTGTGAACATTGCGAAAGTCTTCGGCTGGTCGGTGTAAGGAGCCAGTTCTTTCGGGTTGTTCCTGTCCGGTATCCGGAGCAGTATGCCTTCGTGGCAGGGCTCCACTCCCCAAGTCGTGAGATATCCGGAACTGGGGACAAGGCATCCGTAATAGTAGTCGGCCGTATCTCCGAGTCTGTAGTAGTCAGTATAGATTTCACCGCTTGTTTCCAGAAGTTTGGCTTTGTCTTTATGTCCGAGTTTGAGGAACATTGACACGGCCTCGCTGACGGGGATCTCCACTCTGCGGAAAGGAATGTCCTCCTTCACAATTTTCAGCATCCTTTCCCTGATTCTGTCTATGTCCTCACTTGTGAGTTTCTTCTTGTCGGCTTTTCTTATGTTGCAGAAATATCCGTTGGAGATGGGGTGCTCTATATAAACCTTGCAGCCGGGAAGCACGTCCTGCGCCGCCTTGCAGAGCAGGAAATCCAGACTTCTTCTATATACCCGCATCGCACTGCTGTCCCGAATGTCGAGGAATTCGACTGTAAGATTGTTGAACACTCTGAACTTGAGGCCTTGCGACACGTTGTTCACTTTGGCGGAAATGAAGGGATAGGGGCCCTGAAGATTGAATTGTTCAAGCACCTTAAGCAAAGAGACTCCCTCCTTGACTTTCTCCGTCCTGCCTGTGTTCTTGCAATGGATATCCAGCATATTTGTAAAATTTACTTTGTGTACCAGTCAAGTGATTCGTTCAGCCCGGCCATCCATAACTTGTCTCCGCTCTGGAATTTGAATGACCTGTCCGGGTTCGTGTGCAGAAGTCCGTCCCTGAGGACGCTGATTACCATACATCCGGAATTTCTCATATCCGTCTCTCCGAGGGTTTTTCCTGTAAGTTCGGATGTCCCGCCCAGTGTTATGACGCGGATATCGAAATCTTCTTTCTGAACTGTCTCCGCTCTGGAACAGGACTTCATCTGTTCAGTGAAAATTTCAAGCTGCTCTTTTGTCCCGACGGCCATAAGGATGTCTCCGGGATAGATTGCTTCGTCCCCCTTGGGAATCAGGATGGAATGGGAACCGCGCTGAATCTTGATTATGTTGACTCCGGATGTGTTTCTGAACGGCATCTCGCGAAGAGGTTTCCCGATATGGGAGAAGTCGGGAGATACTGTGGTTTGCACGATGGAGACATTGTGGTTTTCCATCCGTTCCCGTATTGTGGAGGCGACGGGAGTCTGCGATTTGTCGTACTCCTCCTTGGCGTGCAGATTCGCAATGAAGATATCCTCCAGACCGGTGAACCGGCGCGATATTTTCCGTGCTATGAAAAAGACAAGGAACAGGCTCGCGAAGACGGCGGCTGACTGCCATTCGTCCAATTCGATATATGGCATTATGGCGAAGATTGCGAACTCGACTGCAAGGAATACACGGAAGAAGATGGATGCAAGCACCGGGATTCTAGCCCTTGAGTCTTTACTTACAAGAATCCGGGCAAGGGCCTTCAGGTCGGCGCCGTTCACGGCAAGTCCGTACAGGAAGGGGGACATCAGCAGGAGAGAAACCAGCGCATCGGAGACCTTGCAGAGCATTGAGGAGGTATCCGTGAAGATTCTTCTGCTGACTGCAGGTATCACAGCATTGAGGGTTATTCCCAGTACGATGATAATCATACTGTAGAGGGCGATTCTCGTGAAATACTTCTTCAGGAATTTTATCCAGTCGCTCTTCTCCGCCATATTGGTCAGTCCGGAAATCTCCGAACGGCGGTCCTGACGCTCCATAAACCGCTTGGGTATTTTCCTGTGGAACCACGTGGAGACAGGCCCGGCAGCCTTTATCATATAGGGTGTGGTGAATGTGGTGATGACGGATACGGAGATGATGACCGGGTAGATGAAATCCCGCAGTACCCCGAGAGAACACCCTAGTCCTGCGATGATGAATGAGAATTCTCCCAGCTGTGGCAGGCTGAACCCCACGTGGATTGCCGTATTGAGGCCTCTTCCTGCAAACAGGACTCCCGTGGTGGAGAAAATCAGGATTCCTGCCATTGCGACGACTGTGATGGCAAGGATGACCTTCCAATACTGGATGATGACTACCGGGTCAACCATCATTCCTACAGAGACAAAAAAGATGGCTCCGAAAAGGTTCTTTATGTCCAGAGTGATATGCTCGATTTTCTCCCCTTTGGTGGTGGATGAGAGGATGGAGCCCATCAGGAATGCGCCCAGCGCGGAGGAGAATCC
Source organism: Bacteroidales bacterium (assembly GCA_045617505.1). Taxonomy (GTDB): domain Bacteria; phylum Bacteroidota; class Bacteroidia; order Bacteroidales; family UBA932; genus Cacconaster. Next base: position 9,855 of record JAZLIS010000135.1, read on the forward strand.
CACATAATTTGCCAGAACCACCATTATGAAGCAAAGTCCGACACTGATGAGGAGCAGAATCTCGTCCGAAAGGTATTTTTCGGCCTTCTTGAGAAGAGTCGGCAGTGCGAATATGCCAATGAGGAAACTTGTCACCAGGAAAAGCACCAGCTTAGCCAGTGAAAGCAGCAGGTCCCAACCCGAGAATTTGTTTGATACCGCGATGGTTGAGAAAAGTACCATCATAAGTACGGCAAGCAGGTCCTCCACTACAAGGAGCCCGAAGACGAGCGGAGCGTATCGGGCTCTCTTCAGCCCCAGGTCATCGTATGCCTTGATGATGATTGTTGTGGAACTCATCGAGAGCATCCCTCCGAGGAAGAGGCACTCCATACTGGGCCACTTCAGGAGTGTGCCGAAGGTGAACCCGGTGATGAACATTCCTATACAGATTGTGATTGCGGCGATGATTGCCGCGCTTCCCACGTTTAGGAGTTTCTTGAAATTGAACTCGAGGCCGAGGCCGAACAGGAGGAAAATTATTCCCAGTTCAGACCATTCGTGGACTGATTCGGGGGAGAACTGCTGAACCAGACCCAGATGCGGGCCTACCAGAAATCCCGCGACTATATAACCCAGAATCAGGGGTTGCTTGAGTGCTTTTGAAATGACGGTGAGTATTCCCGCCGAAATCAATATTATGGCCAACTGTGTGACCAGTGTGAGTTCAGATGACATTCTATTCTAAAAATTCTTTCAAAAATAGTCATTGTTTCCGAAAAAAACGAAAAAGTTGCGCGTAACTCGCGTCCGCGCAACTTTTGTTGGTTTATTCAAAAATTATTCATATTTTTGCATATCTATTCAGAAATATGAACGATAAGAACGATAGAAAAAGCGAGGTGAAGGCAATCATTGCCACCGGTAACATCCACAATCAGGAGGAGTTGATGTCATATCTTGATGTCAGGGGGTACTCCATAACCCAGGCCACTCTGTCCAGACTGCTCAAGGACCTTGGCGTGGCAAAGGTGTATGACAAATTGTACGGATACTGTTACAGGCTGCCTTCTTACGAAAACAATTATGACAGGGCATACAGGGAGGTCCGTCCGTCAGACGGAATCCTTTCCGTTGAATTTTGCGGCAATATAATGGTTGTCAAGACTATCCCCGGCTTTGCAAGTGTCGTGGCCTCGGTCATCGACCGCAATATGGATACGGAGATTGCCGGAACCATTGCCGGGGATGACACTATTTTTGCGACTCTCCGCAGCCGCTTCACCAAGCAGCAGATAATTGTTTCGATGGAGAAATATCTGCCGTCAGTTGAAATGAAAGTCAAACAATAACAGAATATCAAAATGAGTGAAATCACAGTAGAAGTAGCTTCTCTGAAACATCTTCCATACGTGCCGGAAATCCTCAAGACCATAGAGGATGCGGCGAAGGTAAGAGGGACCGGCATTGCAAAGCGCAAACCGGAATATGTTGAAAACAAGATTCGCGAAGGCAAGGCCATCATCGCAATGGACGGCGACAACTTCGTGGGATTCTGCTATATAGAATGTTGGAGCCACGAAAAATTCGTGGCGAATTCCGGCCTGATTGTCAAATCTGAGTACAGAGGCAGGGGAGTGGCCACACAAATCAAGAAAAAGGCCTTCGAACTTTCTCGAGAGAGGTTTCCGGATGCCAAGATTTTCGGTCTGACCACCGGTCAGGCAGTGATGAACATCAATACTAAACTCGGATATGTTCCCGTGACTTTCGGGGAACTGACCGACGACCCCACTTTCTGGAAGGGCTGCGAAAGTTGCGTCAATTACGACGTTCTATGCCGCAACGACAGGACACGTTGCCTCTGCACGGGTATGCTCTATGACCCCGCCAAGCATCCGGAGAGCCGGAGGAAGAAAGTGGTGGTAGCATTCAGCGGGGGGCTTGACACTTCATTTACCGTGATGTATCTGGCAAAGGAGAAGGGGTATGACGTCTATGCCGCCTGCGCCGATACCGGAGGATTTTCCGCAGAACAGCTGAAGACAAACGAGGAGAATGCATACAAGCTCGGTGCAAAGAAGTATGTTACCCTCGACGTGACCAAAGAGTACTATGAAAAGAGTATCCGTTATATGGTTTATGGCAACGTGCTGCGCAACGGCACTTATCCCATAAGCGTCTCCAGTGAGCGAATCTTCCAGGCACTTGCCATTGCAAGGTATGCAAAGGAAATCGGGGCGGATGCAATTGCGCACGGCTCGACAGGCGCCGGCAATGACCAGGTACGTTTTGATATGACATTCCTTGTGGCCGCTCCCGGGGTCGAGATAATCACCCTCACCCGTGATATGGCATTGACCAGACAGCAGGAGGTGGATTATTTGAACAACAACGGCTTCAAGGCGGATTTTGCCAAATTGAAATATTCATATAATGTCGGAATCTGGGGCACCTCCATCTGCGGTGGTGAAATCCTCGATTCGAAGCAGGGCCTTCCCGAAAGCGCATATCTCAAGCAGGTTACGAAGACCGGCAGCGAGACTGTCAGCCTTGAGTTCTGCAAGGGGGAACTTGTCGGGGTCAACGGAGAGAAATTCGATGACCACATCGCCGCCATCCGCAAGGTTGAATCGATTGCAGCCCCCTACGGCATAGGCCGTGATATGCACGTCGGAGATACGATAATAGGTATAAAGGGGCGCGTCGGTTTCGAGGCCGCCGCTGCAATGCTCATAATCTCCGCCCACAAGTTCCTTGAGAAGTTCACTTTGAGCAAGTGGCAGCAGTACTGGAAGGATCAGGTGGGCAACTGGTACGGGATGTTCCTCCACGAGAGCCAGTATATGGAACCTGTTATGAGGGATATTGAGAAGATGCTCGAGAGCAGCCAGAGGAACGTGAACGGTACCGTCACTATGGAGATCCGTCCTTACACCTTCTCAACAGTCGGTGTCGATACGGAGGATGACCTTGTCAAGAACAAGTTCGGGGAATATGGTGAAATGCAGAAAGGCTGGACAAGCGAGGATGCAAAGGGCTTCATAAAAGTCTCATCCACCGCCCTCCGGGCATTCTATGCATCCCACCCTGACGAACTGCCGGAGGAAAAATGACAAGGGTAGGTATCATAGGCGGTGCCGGTTATACCGCCGGTGAACTCATAAGGATTCTGCTGAACCATCCTTATGCCGAGCTTGCGTATGTCCAGTCGTCCAGCAATGCCGGTAACAGGCTTTGTGACGTGCATGGTGGAATCTACGGAGAGACGGATATGACCTTCTGCGGGGATTTTCCTCTTGAAGACGTGGATGTGCTGTTCCTCTGTTCCGGCCACGGAAAGAGCACGGAGTTCTGGGCCTCACGGCAATGTCCCTCATCCCTGAAGGTTATCGACCTTGCACAGGATTTCAGGGATGAAAGCTGCGGATATATCTATGGTCTTCCGGAGATTTACCGGGACAGGATAGCTGCATCACGGCTCATTGCAAATCCCGGCTGTTTCGCTACGGCAATTCAGTTGGCACTTCTTCCGCTTGCATCTGCAGGCCTTCTGAAAGGGGAGGTGGCGGTCACGGCTGTGACAGGATCGACGGGTGCCGGCGTGAAACCGGGGGCGACAACCCATTTCAGTTGGAGAAACAACAATCTCTCGACATACAAGGCCTTCGAGCATCAGCATCTGAAGGAAATCAATATGAATGTCCTCCGTATGCAGCCCGACTTTTCCGGAAGCATCGATTTCGTCCCGATGAGGGGCGATTTCGCCCGCGGAATTTTCGCGTCAGTCCAAGCCAGTTTTGACGGAAGCCTGCAGGATGCGGTAGGGATATACCGCGAGTATTACAGGGATGCCGCATTCACTTTCCTGTTCGACGGCAACCTTGACCTCAAGCAGGTCGTGAACACCAACAAGGGGCTCGTGACGGTCGAGAAGCACGGTCAGAAGCTTCTTGTAAATTCCGTTATCGACAACCTGCTCAAAGGTGCAAGCGGACAGGCCGTGCAGAATATGAATCTTATCTTCGGCTTTGACGAGAAGGCCGGTCTCAATCTAAAAGCATCAGCCTTCTAAACATTTGTAGATTATGCAATTATTTGACGTTTATTCATTGTTTGATGTCACTCCGGTCCGCGCGCAGGGGTGCAGAATCTGGGATGACCAAGGCGTGGAGTATCTTGACCTTTACGGAGGCCACGCTGTAATCAGCATCGGCCACAGCCACCCGCATTATATCGAAGCCCTGAAGTCTCAGGTTGAAAAAATAGGTTTTTATTCAAACAGCGTTCAGAATCCTCTCCAGAAGGAACTGTCCATCCGTCTGGGCAGAATCAGTGGATATGAGGATTATTCACTTTTCCTCGACAACTCCGGTGCGGAGTCAAACGAGAATGCTCTCAAGCTGGCATCGTTCGTTACCGGCAGGGACAAGGTGATAGCATTCCGCAAGAGCTTTCACGGGCGTACTTCGGGCGCCGTTGCCGTTACAGACAACCCAAAAATCGTCTCTCCCTTCAATGCCAACCACAAGGTCACTTTCTGTGACCTGAACAATGTCGAGGCCGTTGAGAAGCAGTTGATGAAGGGGGATGTGGCCGCTGTCATCATAGAGGGTATTCAGGGCTGCGGCGGCATCAACGTGCCGGACGATGAGTTTATGGCACAGCTCCGGACTCTGACTGAAAAATACGGCGCAATGCTCATTTTGGACGAGGTGCAGAGCGGATACGGCCGTACGGGCAAGTTCTTCGCCCACCAGTGGGCAGGAATCGAGCCTGACATAATCTCGATGGGAAAGGGGATTGCCAACGGTTTTCCCTGCGGCGGTGTGCTGATTTCTCCGAAGATTGCAGCTGTCAAAGGGATGCTCGGAACCACTTTCGGCGGGAACTACCTTGCAATGGCTGCGGCGCTGGCTGTCATTGATGTGATTGAAAATGAAAATCTTGTGGAGAATGCCCTGAAGGTCGGTACATACCTGAAGGAAAACATTCCCGCTTCGGACAAAATCAGGGAAGTGCGCGGACGCGGGCTGATGCTCGGTATCGAGTTCAACTGCCCGGTGGCGCCAATCCGTCAGAAGCTTCTCTTTGAAAAGCATATTTTCACGGGTGTCGCCGGCACGGATATGGTTCGACTTCTCGCCCCGCTCTGCCTTTCCGAAGCCCAGGCTTCACACTTTATCAATGAATTCAATGATGTGCTATGATAAGTTTTCTCAACGTAAGTGACATAGGTGATTTGCACAAGGCGCTGGACGAAGCGCTGGAAGTGAAGGCGAATCCTTTCAGATGGCAGGAACTGGGCAGGAACAGGACAATAATTCTGGTGTTCTTCAACAATTCTCTCAGGACCCGTCTCAGCAGCCAGAAAGCCGCCCTCAATTTGGGAATGAATCCCATTGTGCTCAATATCAACGGTGAAAGCTGGAACCTTGAGACTCAGATGGGAGTTGTTATGGATGAAGGCAAATCCGAACATCTGCGGGAGGCGATACCTGTTATCGGGAGTTACTGCGACATAATCGGAGTACGTTCCTTCGCCGGCCTGACCGACAGGCAGGCGGATTACAATGAGGAGATTCTCCGTCAGTTCATAGAATACAGCGGAGTCCCGGTAATCAGCCTTGAATCGGCCACCGTGCATCCCTGTCAGGCCTTCGCCGACCTTATCACCATAGAGGAGCACAGGACAAAGGCAAGGCCCAAGGTTGTGATGACCTGGGCTCCTCATCCCAAGTCCCTGCCTCAGGCCGTTCCCAACTCCTTCGCGCAGTGGATGAACGCTGCGGACGTGGACTTCGTGATTGCCCAGCCGGAAGGCTATGAACTGGACCCCGCATTTGCCGGGAACGCGCGCATCGAATATGACCAGATGAAGGCCCTCGAAGGGGCGGATTTCGTCTATGCCAAGAACTGGAGCTGCCCTGGTGTGACCTGCCCGGAAAAGTACGGTCAGATTCTCAGCCGCGATATGTCGTGGACAGTCGATGCCGCCCATATGGCGGTCACTGACAACGCCTTCTTTATGCATTGCCTCCCCGTGAGACGCAATATGATTGTCTCGGACGAAGTGATAGACTCTCAGAACAGCCTTGTGATACCGGAAGCTGCCAACCGCGTGGTTTCCGCGCAGGTCGTGATGAAAAGAATGCTTGAGGGACTTGCCTGATGGAAAAACTGACAGTCATAAAGGTCGGTGGGGCGGTTGTCGAAGACCCCGAAGCGCTCTCATTGTTTCTTGACAGATTCTCCGCTATCGGCGGCAATCTGATTCTGGTTCACGGCGGAGGCCGTGAGGCCACACGTACCGCATCTTCTCTCGGGATAGAGTCGAGGATGATTGAAGGCAGACGGGTGACGGATGCAGCGATGCTTGAGATAGTGACTATGGTATATGCCGGCAAGGTCAACAAGGGGATAGTGTCAGGGCTCCGTAAAAGGGGTCGCAAGGCAATCGGCCTTACCGGAGCCGACCTGAACTGTATCACCAGCGTGAAGAAGGCTGTGGGGGATGTGGATTACGGTTATGTGGGTGTGGTCAGATCCATTGATGCCGCGACATTCGGGACGTTGGTCGGAATGGGTGCAATACCTGTCGTCTCTCCCATAACCTGTGACAATGACGGCCAGTTGCTCAACACCAACGCCGATTCTCTGGCTTCTGCCATTGCCGTGGGAATGAGTGGAATGTATGAGGTGGAACTGGTCTTCTGCTTTGAAAAGAAGGGAGTCCTTCTCAACCCCGATGACGATGAGAGCGTAATCGGACATATTTCCCCGGCGGAGTATGAAAACTTCAAGGCGGATGGAACCGTGAGCGGAGGGATGATTCCCAAACTTGACGGTGCGTTCGATGCCCTTTCCAAAGGCGTGCGCTCTGTCAGGATAACAAACGCAGTTACGCTGGACAATACTTCCGGTACAAGCATATCACTATGACGACCGACAGATACATAGACTTACTGAGGCACTTGATTGAAATCCCATCCGTAAGCGGACAGGAAAAGGAGGCTGCGGATTATCTTGAAGGATGGCTTGCCGGGGAGGTGCTTGCTCCGCGCAGACTGCACAACAATGTCTGGCTTGAATCGGAGCCGGCAGGTACGAAGCCTACGCTTCTGCTCAACGCTCATATCGATACCGTGAAGCCGGCTGCATCATATACTCGCAATCCATACGAAGCTTCGCTTGAAGGGGATACGCTCCACGGCCTCGGATCCAATGATGACGGGGGGAGTCTCGTCGCCCTGCTTGCGGCATTTATCGACCTGACCTCCCGCCCTCAGCCATACCGTATCGTCTGGAGCGCCACCGCCGAAGAGGAGAACAGTGGCAGTCTCGGTCTTGAAACCATTCTCCCGCAGATCGGAGAGGTTTCCCTTGCCATAGTGGGAGAGCCTACAGGGATGCGGATGGCCGTCGCGGAAAGAGGTCTGATGGTGATGGACTGCACCGCAACCGGTAAAAGCGGGCACGCGGCCCGTGAAGAGGGTGACAATGCCATTTACAGGGCGATGAAGGATATCGAATGGTTCCGGGACTATCAGTTCGAAAAGGTCTCTCCCTATCTCGGGAGGACAAAGATGACCGTCACGATGATAAATGCCGGTACGCAGCACAATGTCATCCCGGACCGTTGCGATTTCGTGGTTGATGTACGTCCCAACGGCCTCTGTTCGAATGAGGAGATTCTGGAGACAATACGCTCCCACGTCACTTCCAGTGTCGTTCCGCGCTCGATGAGGCATTCCGGTTCCCATATCGGAGAGGATTCTCCGGCTGTCATCCGTGGACGGATGGTCGGACTGGAATCCTTCGGCTCGCCAACTCTGAGCAACAGCACCCTGCTGAAGTGCCCCGCCCTGAAGATAGGGCCGGGGGAGAGCTTCAGGTCACACTCGGCCGACGAATTCATATTGATTTCCGAAATAGTCTCCGGAATGGAAACGTATATCAAACTGCTTGACGGACTGGAACTTGTATGAGAAAGGCGATTTCTATCATTCTCTTTGCGGCATTTCTTGCCTTTCCCTGTCGGGCCAGGGTCGATATTACAGATTATCTGAACAACATCCCGGCGCTTCGCAGAGCATACGTGGGTGTATGCGCCGTGACACTTGACGGTGACACGCTTGCGTTCCATAACGGAGACGGACTTTTCGTGCCGGCGTCGAATATGAAACTTGTCACCACGGCATCCGCAATCGCTTCTCTTGGAGGGGATTACAGATACAGGACAGGCATAGCCATTTCGGGAGAGGTGCAGGACGGCGTGCTCTGTGGGAACGTTTATATAACGGGTGGGGGAGACCCTACCATCGCTTATCCCGGTTCCCCCGAAAAGGTTTTCACTTCGTGGATGGATATGCTCTCTGCAACGGGAATAAAGAAAATAGAAGGAAAGGTCATCGGTGACGGCGGTTTTTTCCCCGGGATGAAGGAACATCCCACTTGGGAACTTGCGGACACGGGTACCTATTATGGCACCGGGACATCTGGGCTTCAGTTTGCGGGGAATACATTGAATTTCAAGGTCACTCCAGGTCTTTCCCCCGGTGACTCCCTGACAGTGGAGCAGACTTTTCCCACCACTCCCTGGATGAATTTTATTTATGATTGCAGTACCGGAGCAAGTGGCACAGGGGACAGATTATATCTCTATACCAGTGATTATTCCGACAATGCTGTACTTAGAGGCACATACGCCTGCGGTAAGAAGCCGAAGGTGGTCGGATGCAGCAACAAGCAGCCGGAGCTGACCTGCGCCCGGGAGTTTGCCCTGTTTCTGAACAGCCGCGGGATTTCTGCAGGCGGCTTTGGCACCGGTGCCACTCCTGAAGATGCCGTGAAACTCGGGGAGACTCTTTCCGCTCCGCTTCGTGAAATCATCGTCCCTCTTAACAGGGAGAGCGACAATTTTCTGGCAGAAACACTGTTCCGCACTATGGGGCGGGAATTCTCCGGTGATGCCGGTTATGATTCCTGTGCAAAGGAGGAAAGGGCGGTTCTCGATTCCATCGGTGTCAGCGACGACGGCAATTTCGTGATTGTCGATGGAAGCGGCCTGTCATCGCAGAATCTTCTCTCTCCTGCACTTATATGCAGGCTGCTCCGTCATATATTGGAGAAAGATGCTTCCGGAGCCTTCCTGAACAGTCTTCCCCGGGCCGGAATCGACGGTACTGTATCTTCGTTCCTTCCCGGTCTGCCCGATGAAGTGCGACATTCCTTCCATCTGAAGAGCGGCTCAATGCAGGGTGTAAGAGCCTACAGCGGCTATTATCTGCCAAAGGACGGGACCCCTTTCATCTTCTCGGTCATAATAAACAACTCTCCGGCTTCTGCAAGCCGTCTTGTCTCCGCAGCAGGTGAAATCATATCGTCAATCATCAATCACATATATACGGATTCGCATATGTGCGAATAGCGGATATTCCCAGGAAGAATGCCGTCGAAAAAGGGACATAAATGGTTCAGAACCATATTGATAATGGTAAACTGTCTTATCGGGGTGCCGGTTGTCCTTTTTCTCGGGATTCTGGTAGCGTTGACCATCCCTTCCGTACAGCAGAAGGCTGCAACGGCAGCTGCCTGCATCTTGTCCGACAGGATTGGAATAGAGGCTTCCGTTGGGCACTTCTCCGTAGGGCCGCCGTTTGATGTTCTGCTCGAAGATGTTTTCGCCGGGGATGGGCAGGGCGATACACTTGTTTTTGTCGGATGCCTGGATGTCCGTCTGCGTATTGACGCCTTGCTGGACTCCATTGAGGTAAAATCTTTGAAAATAGAGGATTTGGTGGCACACACAGGGGATTTGATTCCCTCGCTGAGGATTGATGGAAGAATAGGCGGGCTGAAGGCGGCCGTAGAGCCGTTCGGCTTGGAAAAACTGACATTTCCGGTGGATGACGTAATTCTGGAAGATGCCGATATCACTCTCGGGCTGGACAGTGACGATGGAAGTGAGAAAGATACCCTTTCCGAAAGTGGGACTCTGCCCCTTGCCATTGATATTCGGGACATTGCCATCAAAAACGTAAAATTGGCACTTGAGCCGATCTCCCTTGGTTTTGACATAGCCAAGGCTGAAGCAAGCGCACTCGTCGATTTGGAGACATCCCGATATACCGTACGCCACATCAATATTGAGGAGACTGACTTTGAAACAGGGGATTTCGGCCTCTCATTCGGGATAATCCGAGGAGATGCCGTCGTGGATCTCGGAAATTCAATGATTTCTTCCGAAACCATATTAGCCAGTATCCCTGAGATGGAGGCTGAAGCGGAACTGCACGGCACCCGGCTCGATTTGGTGCAAATGCTGGTAAATACTTCGGCTCAAGGCAGTTTCGCCGGAGCGAAATTCTCATTGGATGCGGAATATGACATAGATGACGAGGCATTCAGAGCTGACGTTGACCTTGAAAGAACCGATATTGCGCAGATTTTCAAGATGTCCGGAAGTGAGATTGCCGTTGCCGGCCACTGCCGCGCATCCGGCCGCGGCATTGATCCGACTGACAGGAGAATGGCTGCCGACGTTGATGTGAGCCTGGACAGTTGCCGGTACAACGGGATAGACCTTTCAGGAATCCAATTGTCCGCCAATCTGAACAATGGTATAGTCAGAGGCTTTCTATCATCTCCCATTCATTACTGCGACAGTTCTCTAATCGCTTCTTTGGCGTTGGACAGCCGTTTTTATGTCAGCGGCTTTTATGGGGAATTTCCCGATGTCGAGATGGAAGCCAAACTTGGAAACATTGACGTCCGGATTCCGGAAGATATCTTGAAAGTCAGTGAAATGAACCTGAACTTCAAGACCCTCAGGGGTTTGTGTGATATTGCGGTCAGAATGCCGGGAATCACTCTTTCCGCCGATATTCCTGCGCACGCTCTGGAAATACCGTCTCTTCTTCCATCTTTCTCCGGAGAAATCAGCTCTTTTGCCGAACTGGATTCCCTGATTGCAGCCATTCCCGACGTCAATGCGGACCTGAAAATCAGTCAGGACAATCCTCTGCGCGGACTCCTGCAGAAGAGAGGATTTGACCTGAAGGAAATATCTGCGGTACTGAGTTCGTCCGGAGCATCCCGAAACCTGAAGGTTTCCCTGAAAACTCCTGATTTGAACGGACAGTACCGGCTTCCGGCAATGAACGCTGACTTTGTTGCGGACCTGACAGGGAGCAGTATGGATGCCTCCTTCAAATTCAATTCTGATATCAGGGACGGACTTATGTCAGTGACCGGAATAGATGCCGGTGTCGGCTTCAATGCTGTCCTGTCGCGCAGGGGTGATGAACTGAAAGTCGATGGAGACCTGAAACTTGCAGATCTTGTGTATGACGGCAAAAATATCGGGGAGAGGAACGTTTTCTTCAATATCCATCCTGACGGGAACAAACCTGATCATTTCATTGCAGAAGCAAATCTTGACGACATACCGGTAGAACTTGCGAAACAGTTTGTCGAACTCCCGGAGGATATAGGTATTCAGGGAAGAATCAAGGCCCGGGCCAAAATTTCAGGCTTGCCGGACACACTCGATCTCTTCGCTGGAATCACACCTGTTGACATCGCCTTGGCATACCATCCGTATGGCGTGCAGCTGAGAGTCGGTGAACGCGAAATTACTCTGGAGAACAATAGCATTAATCTGAACGGGCTTGACATTATCGGGGCGGACAGCACCTTTGTAACCTTGGATGGAGGTCTTGACCTGAAGACAATGCTTCTGGATGTCTCCCTGAAGTCCGATTTCTTCGAACCGGTGCCGCTGCCTGAAGGCGGTCCCATTCCGGTATATGGCAAACTGCTCACAGGACTGAATGGCAGTATCACCGGTCCTATGGACAGCCTGCTGGCCAGCATTGACGTGAGCATCCTTCCCCAGACTGACATTACGTACCCTATTGACAAAAAGAACCTCGTGCAGATCACTCCTTCCGGTACGGTGAAGGTGGATTTCAACACGAAGAGAGGACTTTCCCTGAGGGGCAGGCTCGATGTTCCGGGCGGCAGGATATTCTACTCTCCAAAACTTTATCCCATAATGCCCTTCTCCGTAGATAAGGGCAGTTGCATCAGGTTCAACGGTGCCGTTGATGATACGGAACTGGCCATTTCCGCTTCACAGGGAGCCAAATCCATGTACAAACCTGTCGGACAGGTTTCCAGAATGGTCGATTTCATCACGGGAGTAAAAGTCAGCGGTTCTCTGAAGAATTTTCAGATAGGATTCTATCTGGATGCGCCCAAGGACAGGGAGATTCAGAAGGAACTTGCTGAAATGCCCGAGGAGGACAGGGAGGGTTTGGCGGCAGTACTTCTGGCCACAGGAATGTATGCCTCCGAGAGCAATGAAGCGGCCCAGATGGAGGGATATGCCCTCTCCAGCATTGTCCAGTCCAGGCTGAACGCCGCCACTTCCAACAAATTCGGAAAAGTGGTCAATCTTGACTTCGGTATGTCAAGAGGTATGCACGGCAGCGGGATCGAAGCCACCGACTATACCCTGAGCGTCTCAAAGAGTTTCTTCAGGGAGAGACTCAATATCAAGTTGGGCGGAAGTGTGTCGGACAATGATGAAGTCAACAGGAATGCCGCCTCTTTCATCAACAACCTTTCCGCGGAATACAAGATTGATTCAGCCGGAATATTCAAGGCAAGGGTGTTCAGCCTGAGGGATTATAACAATATCGTGGAAGGAGAGCTCATCAAGTCCGGTGCCGGCCTCCTTTACAACAGGATAATCGAACGGAATCGCGACAGTCTGGACAGGTCTCTCGATTTGGGGGTTGAAGCAAATCTTGTGGCGAGAAGCAACAACCAGTTCGGCCCTGATGCTGCGGTTTCTCTCTCAAAGAACAACCTTTTCGGTAGGAACGACATCTTCACGGCAAGGGTCAGGGGAGCATATTACCGGAATATTGAAAAAAAACAGATAAAGGATCCGGAGAGAAATGACACATATCTCTTCGGTGCCGATTTTTCTCTCAACTTTCCGTTTATGCAACTGGGGAGCAGGGCCCTCAGATATATCGGTCAGACATCTTATCGTCTCGGCTATCTGAAACAGAATATCTCCGGTGACTATGGCCTGAATAAATTCTATGGAGGTGTGGATTACAGTTTCCGCCAGAACAGGTACATTACCCACAGCTTCTCTCCTGCATATCTTTCAATCGTACTGGCGGACAACGCATCCGAAAAACTGGCAACGAATATCAACTTCACCGAACTCCTAAAGCTTTTCGCAGGCAACGAATTCATCCCTTCATCAAGATACTCATTCAGCTACAACAACTATCGGGACAGGAACAGGGCTGTAGTCACAGTGCTGGACATACAGTTGAAGGAGTCGGCAAATCTCATTTCCGGCATTATGGCGGCTTGCGGAAGGGATTTCAATGAAAGGAACAAAACACTTCTGGGTATCAACTATGACCAGTTCGTCAAACTCCAGTTTGAGTTGAGGAACAGATTCAGGCTCAGCGACAGGCTTGAGCTTGCCACAAGGGCTCTGGCCGGTTCCGTCATCAGTTTCGGAAACAGTGTGGGTTCTCCTCTTTCGGAAGCATTTTCGATAGGCGGTCCCAACAGTATCAGGGCATTCTCACCACTCTCAATCGGTCCCGGAGATTTCCATAACTTGAACTACAGCTCGCAGATATTCCATAAAGGTGACATTAAGATGGAACTCAATGCAGAACTCCGTTTCCCGATTGTCTGGAAACTCAACGGTGCCCTCTTCGTGGATGCGGGAAATGTATGGAACCAGAGGGATCCGAAAGAATATATGTCAGCCCAGGACATAGAGGCAATGCTCAAAGCCTTCAACCTGACTCAAATGTATAACAGCCATCTGGATGCATCCACTTTCCTCAATCAGATTGCCTTCGGGACCGGAGCGGGGGTGAGGCTTGATTATGAGTCAATTGTCATCCGGCTCGACCTTGGTGTCGCCATCCACGCTCCGTATGATACAGGCCGTGCCGGGTATTACAACATCCCGAATTTCTGGAAGGACGGCCTGAGGTTGAACTTCGGAATCGGATATCCGTTCTAAAATTCTCCGAGAATCTTAAGGCTTCTGAACAGGTTCAATGTAAAACTTTTTCGGTTTTTTTGTAAATTTACAATTTATTGGCATTCTCCGGGCCAGAGGAGACTTTCTGCTGATAATAAACGGAATCGACAAATAACGAAATTCGTTGATATATGAAAATAAATCATCTTTCGCTTGCCATAGCGTTCCTGACAATTGGGATTTTGGGCTCCTGCTCAAAGGACGATATCAAAAAACTTGATAGCGGGACGGATTCGGTCAATAAGGAAATCGCGAAGTTCATCGTACTTTCCGACATCCATCTGATGCATCCTGACCTGCTTGTCAGCGAAGGGGAGGCATTTGACAAATACAACTGGAAAGAGTGCAAACTGTTGCGAGAGAGTCCTGAAATCTTCGCAGCCACACTCGAAAAGGCACGGGAGTACAATCCGGATTTTCTGATTGTCTGCGGTGATATGTCCAAGGATGGAGAGATCATTTCTCACAAATATGTCGCTGAAAAGCTCAATGAATTCTCGAAGCAGACCGGAGCCAGGATTCTCGTGATTCCCGGAAATCACGATCTGGCTAACCCGCATTCATTCAGATATGACGGGGCTGTATCTACACCTGAGCCGAGCGCTGCCGAAGCGGATTTTGAGCAGATATATGCCCGGTGCGGCTATATTGATGCCGTGGAGCGCGGCCCGAGAAAACTTGACTATATGAGTTATCCCGCAGACGGTGTCGCTTTTATCGGGGTTGATTCCAATGAACCGAACACTACGGACAATGCAGTGGCCCGGGGAGGTCTTACAAAAGCTCAGGTTTCGTGGGTGTCTGAAATGGTAAAAAAGGCCCATGCCGACAACAGATATGTCATTATGGGGATGCATCACAATCTCCTCGGGTTCTACAACTATGCATCACTCATAAATGGAACGTATATCGCAAACGCAATGTGTGAAGACTACACCAACGAACAGATGGTGACAGACTTGTGTAATGCTGGAATTGACGTGGTGTTCAGCGGACATTCCCATATGCAGTCCATCACGTCCGAGAAACGGGGTGGACGGGAAATTTTCAGCGTAGTCACGAGCTCCCTTGTGAACCTTCCGCTTGCGTATCGCACAGGAAGCATTTCAAGGGATGGTCTTATGAAAGTGGAATCCGGTAATGTGCAGGATGCCCGGCCTTCCAATGGCGTCAATCTCGTAGAAGAGGGAAAGCAATATTGGCTCAAACTCTCTGATTATTATATGTATGAAGCCTCAAATGCATGTTGGGAAAATGATATGTCCAAAACGCTGTTTTCAGATATGCTTGGCATGCAAAGTCGTGAGGAAGTGGAGAATTTTCTAAGCGAAAGATTCAAGATTCCTTTTTACAAATTCACCTATTACACAAGCAACGGCAACGAACATCTGTTCAGTCCGGATGAGAATTCCGAAGAGGCAAGGGCGGCATTCGACGATGTCTTGAACTTTATCATTGATGGAATAGCTCAAAAATGGGTGGAAGAAGATGGGATGAGTTACGAGGAAGCGGTGGAACAGGCAACGTGGGCTGCGGATTTTATAATGACTATTCTTCTCAAGAAGGGATTGAATGGAACCAAATCGATGCTGTATGATTTTCTGGACAGTGCCTACTACAATTATTACGGGACCGACCACACTCCGGTTCCGGATGATTCCGTAACATTGAAGTTGTCAAAGTAACATTGAAAATTGACCTTCCCTGAAGATTGGTTGACATTTTTGTGCCAAGCTTTTGTTGATTTTCGGTGTGCGCGTGTCGGGATTCTTCATATCTTTGCGGTAACAAGAACACCGCTATGAAACAAGATTGCAGATATGCTCTGATTGTCCCCACCAGTATGGGCTTGAGAATCACCCCAAGGGATGGTCAGCCGGTACATTCCAGTGACAATTTCATCCTGCAGGCGACCAGTGCCGAGACAAACGTCGCGAGCATAGCGTCGTATCTCGGACTGCCCGTCAAAGTGCTTACAACCTTCGTGAAGGGAAGCCCTTTCGCACAGTTCATCAAGTCAAACCTCCGTTTAAGGAATATGGATTTCGAAGGGCCGGAGGTGGAGCAGGGCGGTCCCTGGGGCTACCGTCATCAGATAAACGTCGCTGACAGCGGATATGGCTCCCGCGGACCGCGTGTATGGAACGACCGTTCGGGAGAGGTTGGCCGCACACTCAATGTCAAGGATTTTGATCTTGAAAAGATATTTCTAAAGGACGGCGTGCAAATCATACACCTTTCCGGTCTGATTGCGGCACTGAGCCCCGATACGAGCCGTTTCTGCCTTGAACTTGCCCGCGCCGCGAGGAAAGCGGGGACTGTCATAAGTTTCGACCTGAACTACCGCGCCTCGTTCTGGAAGGGCAGGGAAGAGGAACTTCACGCAATATTCTCCGAGATTGCCGGATATGCCGACATACTCGTCGGCAATGAAGAGGATTTCCAGCTGTGCCTCGGGATAGAAGGTCCGCAGGTGGGAGGCAGGAATCTTTCTGACAAGATAGAGAATTTCAAGGAGATGATACGCAGGGTGAAGACGGAATACCCCTCTGCAAAACTTTTTGCAACAACCCTGCGTCAGGTCATCGATACGAACACCCACAAGTGGGGTGCAATCCTTCTCGACGGTGACAAGTGGCACACCATAGAACCGCGTGAAATCAGAGTTCTGGACAGAATCGGAGGTGGAGACGGTTTCGTCGGCGGCCTGCTTTACGGCATACTGAAAGGCTGGGATGCGGAAAAATGCCTGCAGTTCGGCTGGGCCAGTGGCGCTCTTGCCACAACATTCCTCACCGATTACGCTCAGCCGGCGGATGAGGAGCAGGTCTGGAGTATCTATGAGGGCAATGCCCGTGTAAAGAGGTAATTATGCTCTATTTTGCCGAAGGCTCAAAAGAGAGTTCAATATCTCCCGAAGAGGTCCGTCGGGCGCTGAATTCCGTGTTCGCCTCTCTCGGGAAGAAGAAGCGTGTGCTTGCCATTCCTCCCGATTTCACGCGGCTCAACTCCTATGCGGGTCCGATTACCGAAATGATCTATGACTTGTTCGGCGAGTCATTGACGGACATAATGCCGGCTCTGGGAACACATTCTCCGATGACGGAATCCCAGATTGACAGGATGTTCGGCCGCGTGCCGCACTCTCTTTTCAGAGTTCACGACTGGAGAAACGATGTCGTGACGGTGGGGGAGGTCCCATCCGAATATGTGCGGGAAATATCTGAGGGAAAAGTCTCTTTCTCCTGGCCCGCCCAGATGAACAGACTGCTGCTTGACCCCTCTTTCGACCTAATACTTTCCATAGGACAGGTAGTGCCTCACGAGGTGATAGGTATGGCTAACTATACCAAGAACATATTCGTCGGCGTCGGTGGGGCGGAAGGCATCAACAGGAGCCACTATCTCGGCGCAACATACGGAATGGAGAGAATTATGGGCCGTGCCGATACACCTGTCAGGGCAGTGATGGAGTATGCAAGGGAACATTTCATCAGTTCCCTTCCGATTCTTTACATTCAGACGGTTCTCGCCAAGAACTTCTCGACCGGGGAGATGGAACTCAAGGGACTTTTCATCGGTGACGATTCCGAATGCTTCAGACTGGCTGCCCGGCTATCTCTTGAAACCAATTTCAATATGGTTGAACGGCCGATTCGCAAGTGCATCGTTTATCTCGACCCGGAGGAATTCAAGAGCACCTGGCTCGGCAACAAGGCAATCTATCGCACCCGTATGGCTTTGGCCGACGGGGCGGACCTTATAATCATGGCGCCTGCACTGAAAGAGTTCGGGGAGGACCCGCAGATAGACACCCTTATCAGGAAATACGGTTATCGCGGGACTGAGCATACGCTTTCCGCAGTGGAGAAAAATAAGGATCTCCGTGACAATCTGAGTGCCGCGGCACATCTGATTCACGGCTCCTCCGAAGGCCGCTTTTCCATCACATACTGTCCCGGCTCCGGTATGACCCGTGAGGAAATCGAATCCGTCGGTTTCCGGTATGAGTCTCCGGACAGGATTATGGAAAGATACGGCATATCTTCTCTGAAAGAGGGATGGAACCTCATCGGTGGGGAAGAGGTTTATTATATATCCAATCCGGCTCTGGGCCTGTGGGCCCATCCGGACCGTTTTAAGAATTGACCGTTATGAAGATAGTCATTGACGACAAGATACCTTTCATCCGCGGTGTTTTCGAGCCGTACGCGCAGGTTGTCTATCTGCCAGGGGCGAAGACGGCTGCTTCGGACGTGAAGGATGCGGATGCAGTCATCACCCGCACCCGCACGAAGTGCGACGAATCTCTCCTGAAAGGTTCATCCGTGAAAATAGTCTTTACGGCGACAATAGGGTTCGACCATATCGACACCTACTGGTGCGAGTCCAACGGGATTCTGTGGAGAAGCGCTCCGGGGTGCAATTCCGGCTCTGTCAGGCAGTATATAGCCGCCGCGCTGGCGACATTGTGCGAGAGGCACGGACTGGATTTCAAGGATGTCACCCTTGGAATCGTTGGGGTGGGGAATGTGGGGAGCAAAGTGGCCTCTGTCGCAGAGGCGATGGGGATGAAGGTGCTGCTGAACGACCCTCCGCGTGCCCGGCGGGAAGGCCCGGAGAAGTTCGTCTCCCTACAGGAAATTCTGGAAAGGTGCAACGTGATAACCCTTCACGTGCCGTTGGTTCCTGACGGGGAGGATGCCACCCGTCACCTTTTTGATGCGGACACTTTTGAAATGATGAGGAGCGATGCAATCCTTCTCAATTCTTCCCGTGGTCCCGTGGTGTCGAACGCCGCGCTCAAGGCTGCGTTGAAGGAGGGGGAAATCAGGGCCGCGCTTCTTGACGTGTGGGAAAATGAACCTCAAATAGACGAGGAACTGGTCTCCCTGCTGGATATTACGACTCCGCATATTGCCGGGTACAGTGTCGACGGCAAGGCGAACGGTACCGCCGCGGCGGTCCGCGGGGTGGCTCAGGTGTTGGGAATCAGCAAATTGATGGATTGGACGGCCGAGTCGATACCGGAGCCTGATGCCGGCACGGAATTTTACATTGACGTCGCAGGCCTCTCTTTCAGTCAGACAATCACGAAAGCCATCCTCCATACGTATGATGTCGTAAAGGACAGCGATGCGCTGCGGAACTCTCCGGCCTCCTTTGAATATCTCCGCGGGGCTTACCCTGTCCGCAGGGAATTCGAGGCCTTCACCGTCAATCTTTCGGGAGGGTCGTTGCAGGAAATTCAGGCTCTTGAAACAATGGGATTTAAAGTCAAACAGATATAATATCGGAACTATGGATAAAAAATCGGATATCGGCCTTATCGGCCTTGCAGTGATGGGGGAGAACCTTGTACTCAATATGGAAAGCAAGGGGTTTACCGTCAGCGTTTTCAACCGGACCGTCTCCAAGGTGGACAGCTTCCTGGAAGGCAGGGGAAAAGGAAAGAACATCTTTGGCGCACATTCCCTTGAGGAACTTGTCGCCTCTCTCAAATCACCCCGAAAGGTGATGATGATGGTAAAGGCCGGAAGCGCCGTGGACGATATGATTGACAGACTCGTTCCCCTGCTCGACAGGGGTGACATTATAATAGACGGCGGCAACACCCATTTCCCCGACACTGCACGCAGAACGGAGTATCTTGAGAGCAAGGGACTTCTCTACGTAGGAACGGGTGTTTCCGGCGGCGAGGAAGGGGCTCTGAAAGGTCCCTCTATGATGCCCGGAGGTTCACCCACCGCCTGGCCTTTCGTCAAACCGATTTTCCAGAGCATCTGTGCCAGGGTTCCCGACGGGACTCCCTGCTGCGACTGGGTGGGGGAAGGCGGAGCCGGCCATTTCGTCAAGATGGTCCACAACGGCATAGAATACGGTGATATGCAACTCATCTGCGAGTGCTATCATATTATGAAGGAACTTCTCGGTATGACCAACGAAGAGATGCACGACACCTTCGCCGAATGGAACGAAGGCGACCTTGACAGTTACCTTATCGAAATCACACGTGACATCCTTGCAAAGAAAGATGCCGACGGCCGGTATGTCCTCGATTACATCCTTGACACAGCCGGACAGAAAGGTACCGGCAAATGGACCGGAATAGCGGCGCTGGACCAGGGGGTTCCCCTGACATTGATAGGTGAGGCTGTCTTTGCCCGCTGCCTCTCCGCGCAGAAGGAGGAGAGGGTGGCGGCGTCGAAGATTCTGACCGGCCCCACTTCCGTCTCTTTCAAGGGTGACAAAGCGGTGTTCCTCGAAGATTTGAGAAAAGCCCTCTTCGCGGCAAAAGTCGTCTCATACGCCCAGGGATACACGCTTATGAGGGCTGCCGCAAAGGAATATGGCTGGAATCTCAATTACGGTGGCATCGCCCTTATGTGGAGAGGCGGCTGCATCATCCGCAGCGTTTTCCTTGGAAAAATCAAGGAAGCTTTCGACCGCAATCCCGGGTTGGACAACATTCTTCTCGACCCGTATTTCAGCGAAAAGATGAAGGATGCGCAGCAGGGGTGGAGAAACGTGATAGCCCAATCCGTTCTCGGCGGAGTTCCCGTGCCCGCATTGAGCGCCGCTCTGGAATATTACGACGGTTACCGGTGCGGCCGACTTCCGGCAAATCTTCTTCAGGCCCAGAGGGACTATTTCGGAGCACATACCTACGAGCGCACGGACAGACCACGTGGGGAGTTCTTCCACACGGACTGGACCGGACACGGCGGAAACACCGTCGCCGGCACATATACGGCCTGATTTGATTGGAAAGTAAAATTGTGTAACTTTACAATTTTGAAATAAACGGAGATACAATGTTTGAAAATCTGACCGACAGACTTGAAAGTTCCTTCAAACTGATAAAGGGTGAAGGCAGGATTACCGAGATAAACATATCGGAAACGATGAAGGATGTCCGCAAAGCATTGCTGGACGCCGACGTCAGTTACAAGATAGCCAAGAATTTCTGCGACCAGGTCAAGCAGGAGGCTTTGGGACAGGATGTTCTGAAGGCCGTGCGTCCGGCCCAGATGATGGTCAAGATTGTCCACGACAAGCTTGCCGAGCTGATGGGAAGCGAGCACAGCGAAATCAACATAAAGGGCAATCCAGGCATAGTCCTGGTGGCCGGTCTGAACGGTTCCGGTAAGACAACTTTCTGCGGCAAACTGGCGTTGAACCTCAAGAGCAAGAAGGGGAAGAAGGTTCTCGTGGCCGCCTGCGACACCTTCCGTCCAGCCGCAATCGAACAGTTGAAGACTCTCTGCTCCCAGATAGATGTGACCTGCTACAGTGAGGACGGCGTGAAAGACTCGCAGAAGATTGCGCTCAATGCCATCTCTCTCGCCCGCAGGGAAGGCTATGAAGTGGTTGTAATCGATACCGCCGGCCGTCTGGCCGTCGATAACGAGCTGATGGACGAGATATCAGCTCTTCACAAGGCCGTCAATCCCACTGAGACGCTGTTCGTCGTGGATGCGATGACCGGTCAGGACGCAGTCGAGACATCACGCATATTCAATGAAAGGCTTAATTTCGACGGAGTCGTTCTCACCAAGATGGACGGTGACACCAGAGGCGGTGCGGCACTTTCCATCAGGGCCGTTGTCGATAAGCCCATCAAGTTCATCAGCGCCGGTGAGAAGATGGAAGCCCTCGACGTATTCTACCCCAAGCGAATTGCCGACAGGATTCTCGGAATGGGTGATGTCGTCTCCCTGGTGGAGAAGGCCCAGGAGCAGTTCGACGAGGAAGAGGCCAGAAAACTTCACAAGAAGATTGCCCGTGACCAGTTCGACCTGCAGGATTTCTACAATCAGATACAGCAGGTGAAGAAGATGGGTAACATCAAGGACCTTGCATCGATGCTTCCCGGAGTCGGGAGAGCCATCAAGGACGTCGATATCGACAACAGCGCTTTCAAGAGCATTGAGGCCATCATCCTTTCAATGACTCCATACGAAAAGGAAAATCCTTCCATGATAAACGGCAGCCGCCGCAAACGTATTGCGGAAGGGAGCGGAACTTCCATCGTTGAGGTGAACCGGCTCCTCAAACAGTTCGAAGGAACCCGCAAGGTGATGAAGAGCGTCTCTTCCGGCAATTTCGGCAGAATGGCCGGCCGCAAGCGGAGATAATTTCAAAACAGGTTCTAAATCGCCTTGAGCGGAGCACCGCAGAGCAGCATAATTCTGTAAAGTAGTCCGGAAACGATGACAACGGCGGGAATGGTGATAATCCAGGCCCAAACTATGTTCTTGGCTGTCATCCATTTGACAGACTTCACCCCCTGAGTGAGGCCGGTGCCGACAATCGCACCGGTCACGGTGTGAGTCGTGGAAACGGGGATGCCGAGGAAAGCCGTGATAATCAACGTGGCGGAACCTGATACCTCGGCGCAGAATCCGGTTAGCGGTGTTATTTTGGCAAGTCCACTTCCAAGGGTCCTGATTACTTTCCATCCACCGATAATCGTACCCATTGAAATCAGCAGATAGGATAAAATCATCAGCCAGTAGGGGACGAACTGCCCATCTTCCACATTGTACAGGGTTTGAAGCAGCCCGTTGTCGGGTGTCTGCGCCAACGCGGTGCACAGCAGTATTGCAATCACACCCATCGTCTTCTGCCCGTCATTGAGGCCGAAACTGAATGAGAAAAGGGCGGATGAGAAGAGTTGGCAGCGCCTCAGGACTTTGTCGGTCGGGGCCGGGTGTGCCATGGTAACCTTGAAAATCCACATAAAGAAGCACCTCATAAAGAAACCGAGCACCAGACCTATGAGAGGGGAGACCACAATGAAAAGCAGAATCTCACCGATACCGCTGACAATCAGATGTTCGAAGCCGTAGCCGAACCACACCGGCCCTATAAGTCCGCCAATCAGCGCATGGGAAGCTGAAATGGGAAGCCCCATCATCGTGCAGGTGTAAATCCAGAGAACTGACCCAACCAGAGCCGCGAGGATTACATAGTGGTCTATGCAGTTCTCCTCGACGATGCCTTTTCCCATTGTCTTGGCCACGAACGGCTCCAGGAAGAAAAATGTAAGGCAGGAGATGAAAATCCAGAAACCGGCCCACCACACAGCCTTTTTCGGAGTGAGCGCCTTTGTCGCCACAACGGTGGCAATGGCGTTGGCGGCATCGTTCATACCGTTCATAAAGTTGAACGCCAGAGCGATAAGGGCCGCGATGATAACCACTGTCACCATACCCTAACTCAGTTTTACGGCTATGCTTCTGATTGTGTTGGAGACACTCTTTCCCATATCGGACACGTCCTCGAGAGCCTGTGCTATGTTCTTTTTCTTCACCAGTTCGACGGCGTTTGCCTCCTTGGCGAAAAGAGTGCTCATATAGGACTCGTAGATGTCGTCAACGATATGCTCGTTTTCCTTGATGCGGTCGCAAAGGTTGTCAATCTCCTTGAGGTCGTCGTGCATCACTTCGAAACGCTGGGTGAGAGCAAGCAGCAGTTCCGCATCCTTGAGGATATATTCCGAAATTTCAGTCAGTTTGTGGCTTGATTTCTTGGGCTGGTAAATTGCGATTTTCTTGGCCGCGTCGCGGATTGTGTCAAGGAATGTGTCAAGGTCTTCCGCAAGCGCGTGAATGTCATCCCTGTCGAAAGGAGTGACGTATGAGTTCATAAGTTCATCGACAATTCTGTCTGTGATTCTGTCCCCGGTGGTCTCGCACTCCTTGATTCTGTGAGAGAGCAGATGCCTCTCGTCAGGATCATCCTCTCTGGACAACTCCACCAGAAGCGATGCGGCTTTAACTATGTTCTCCGCGGAACTTATAAAGAGAGGAAAGAACCTTTTTTCCTTTACCACGAATATCTGTAGAATCTTGTTCAAATTCATTTCTTCTGCCAATTTTTGCCGCGAAGGTAGCCTTTATTTTGACATAATGGCATGCTGAATCTCGATTTTGGTGATATTTTAATATATTTGCGGAATAAAATCAAAGAAAATGGCCGAGAATAAGTTATTGGAGAAACTTGGTGAACTCAAAGAGAAATATGTTTCCATCGGGAATCAGCTTGCCGACCCCGACGTGATTGCAGATATGAAGAAATACGTGCAGCTCAACAAGGACTACAAGGAGTTGGAACCGATTGTCGCTGCCGGTGACAGATATGGCAAAGTTCTCAGCGACCTTGCCGGGGCCAAGGAGATTCTTCTCACGGAGAAGGATGAGGACCTGCGCGAGATGGCCAAGGAGGAGGCGGCTTCCCTTGAGGAGGCTATTCCCGCTATGGAGGAGGAGATAAGGCTGCTGCTTATTCCGGCTGACCCTCAGGACGGCAAGAACGCCATCCTGGAGATTCGTGGCGGCACCGGTGGTGACGAGGCCGCAATATTTGCGGGCGACCTCTTCCGTATGTACACCAAATATTTCGAGCGCCGCGGGTGGAAATGCGAGGTTACCAATGTTTCCGAAGGTGCTGCCGGAGGATACAAGGAGATTGTCTGCAAGGTGAGCGGCGATAAGGTCTATGGTACTCTCAAATATGAGAGCGGCGTGCACCGCGTGCAGCGTGTCCCCCAGACAGAGACTCAGGGCCGTGTCCATACTTCCGCCGCATCCGTGGTGGTTCTTCCTGAAGCCGATGAATTTGACGTGGAGATTGATATGAAGGATGTCCGCAAGGATACATTCTGTTCTTCAGGTCCCGGAGGACAGGGTGTGAACACCACATATTCCGCAATTCGTCTGACACATATCCCTTCAGGCATTGTCGTCCAGTGCCAGGATGAGCGTTCGCAGCTCAAGAACCTCGACAAGGCGATGGCCGAACTCAGGACCCGTCTCTACAACCTCGAATACGAGAAATATCTCAACGACATCACTTCCAAGAGGAAGACAATGGTCTCCACCGGTGACCGCAGCGCCAAGATCCGCACCTACAACTATCCTCAGTCAAGAGTCACTGACCACCGCATCGGCTACACGATGTATAATCTACCTGTCTTTATGGACGGAGATATTCAGGAAGTGATTGACCAACTCCAGATTGCCGAGAACGCCGAGCGTCTCAAGGCCGCCGGGGAATAAGAACATAACCCGAAGAGGGCACCTTACTGTCATTCGTCTGCGCGGATGATACAACATACATGGTTATTGGAATGTTATGAATTACGTCTTATGCTTATTGGGGGAAAATATGTGTACCATTTTGGTACATTGATATATTTTTCTTACTTTTGCCGAAAACTTTAGAACTATGGTGGGAGTAAGTAGCAGAGGATTCCGAGCGAACCAGAAAAAGTATTTTGATCTGGCTCAGAGCAACCTTGTGGTTATCAAGTCGCGCAATCACGGCAGCTATAAACTCGTGCCTGTAGAAGATTCAGACTTCATAATGAACGAAACTGAGCTTTTAGCAAAGATTAACCGTGGAATAGCTGAATATGAGCAGGGTAAGGCTATTGCAATGTCATCGGGAGACGGTCATTACAGAGGTGAAGATCGGTGGAATTGTGAACCGTAGCGAACACCGCATATGGGAGCTATGTACCAGTCATACGGGCCGAAGGACTTTCATCTCATATAATGTGATGCGGTGCCCGACGGAGGCCGAGGTGAGAAAATGCTCCGGTCACAAGTCTGCCAAAACTTTCGAGAGGTACATCACCTTTGACGA
>JAZLIS010000136.1:0-12011 GCA_045617505.1 Bacteroidales bacterium
ATGCTGTCTTCTTTTGCAGGTCTGGACATGGCTCTTGTCGGTTCTTGTATTAATTATACAAATGTATAAATAATATTTGAAACAAACAAGCCTTTGACGATATTATATCAGTTATTTATACAAATTGTTGTAAAATTCACATTAAGAAGGTCAATTGCATCACAGGCACTGCCACCGGTAGCAAGCATAGGATCGGTAACTATGACGGTTCTCCATGCTATGTCCTTGGGAAGCTTGCAGTAATATGGGACAGGCTTGTGTGTCTTTTCATCACGGTACAGGCCGATGTGGCCGACCTTTGCGCCGGGAATAAGCTCCATAAGTCCATCGACAAGGCCAAGTCCGGCACGGAGTATCGGAACTATTGTCATTTTCTTATCTGCGATTTTCAGGGCTGTGGTTTTGCAGATAGGGGTTTCTATCTCATAATTCTCGACAGGAAGGTCCTTTGTGACTTCGTATCCCATAAAAAACGCTATTTCCTTGAGGAGACGTCTAAACTCCTGGGTGGATGTTTCTTTCTGCCTCATTATTCCAAGCTTGTGCTGGACAAGAGGATGATTGATGATAAAAAGCTGTGCCATTTCAAAACAGCTTCTAAGATTATGCTGTGAAAACTTTCTCTATCTCGATGACATATACTGTGTGAAAGCCACCGGCGGCCTCACCGTAATGGCTGAGTATGCTTTTGTCGATAAAGTCGCACTCCTTCATATCCGCCTTAAAAATCTTACGGCCCTGTACAGTCATACGAGCCTCGGTGAATGTCATTACGCCAGACTCGATCTCAAGTGGTGTGAGACCTGTCAGGGCAATCTTGTCGCAGTCACGACCGCTCTTTGTTCCGCATATTTGAAGAGCTTTTCGACAAGACTCGGGGTAGAAAGACAGGGTGACTTTTTCGCTCTTTTCGATGAAGTCGTGGGTGTATCTTTCAGGTCTTACAAAGATGAAGGCCACCGGCTTGTTCCACAGCCATCCGAAACCGCCCCAGGAGGCTGTCATAGTGTTGAGTGATTCCTTGTCTCCGGCAGTTATGAGCATCCACTGACTGCCGATGAGATTGAACTGGTTTTCTGCGCCAAGTACGCTGAGATCTACTTCTTTCATATTCTATTTCAATTTTTCGATTGAGGTGATTGTCGGCTCTCCATGCCCCGGGAGAGGCTTGTATATGGTGAGATAACAGTGTCCCGGACTATATTCTTCGCTACCGTCGCTGAACCTGCAATAGAATTTGTAGTTGATTCCGGCCACGACCTGTGTCTGGACGGTAAGGGGAGTGAATGTCATACCTTCCACTTTGTCCGTCACCTCGCGGAAGAACCGGTATTCATCCATATCAGGCTCCCTGACACCGGAATATCCTCCGCAGACTGTCTCGCCTTCGTGGGCAAGGCTCGCGAATGTTGTGATGTCAATCTCCATCGGACGATCCTCCGGTGTTGCGGCTTTTACTTCTACCAGTTTGCCTTTCTTGATTTGGTATGCCTTCCTGAAACTCTCGGAAGCTGAGTTGGACCCTTCTTCGATGATTGAGCCGGATTCGCTGACGGTAAATCTGTCACGTTCACCTCCGCTTGCAAGATGAATCAGAGATGCGGTCTTGGGATGTATCGTGTAGATGTCATAGAGGACCGTACTTCCGTCATTGAACTTGTCACCTATGAGAAGCTCTGGAATCCCGTCACCATTGATGTCCTCCTGGCAGAAACCGCAGTAGGGGGAACAATAGCAATATACACTGCTGAGATTCATCTCATCGGGGTTCATATCTTCCCAATGGCTTTGATATCCTACAACAATATAAGACACTATGTCGGAAAAGCCGATTTCCCCATAGTCTATGACTTCTTCCTTTGTGAGTTTCGGCCCGTTGCCGCAGGAAACAAATGAGAGAGCTACGGCTAACAGGATTGCTGAATTAATGTTCTTCATGGTCTAAAAACAGTTTTAATGTCTTGGCCAGCTGATCAGGGCAACTGGTCTGTTTCGAACCGCATTTGATGCCTTCCATCCTGGAAATGGCAGTCTCAATCGTCATCCCGACAATGAGCTTGCAGATTCCCTGTGTGTTACCCGAACATCCGCCTGCTATGCCTGCATCAAGAATAATCCCATCCTTGACTGCGGCGGCTATCTGCTGGGAGCAGACCTCCCTGCAAGTGTTGGCATATATGACTCTTACTCCTTCAGGAGTTGTCTGGTCCTGAACTTTTGTTACATCGTACATGGCTGCTTACTGGAGTTTTTCCACATCTATCATATGTGCAAATATACTTCTTTTTGCGCTCAATTATATCGGCAAGACCATCGGTGTCCTTAAGACTGTGCTTCTGGCAGCAAGAAGCGAGGGGTATCACAAGAACGATGTTGTATTTGACTGAAAATTCAAGAGAACTTACGCAAACGTCGATACAATCTATCTTTCAAAGGAAGAACTCAACAAGATTTTCGCAGTGGACCTGAGTGAATGTCCGGAAAGCTGGGGGCACGTGCGCGACATTTTTATGGTGGGATTCTGGACTGCGCAGCGCGTCTCCGACTACAACAACATCAAGAAAGATGTCGTGAAGATCGAGGAAGTGACTTACCTCAACGTCCGCCAGCAGAAGACCGGAGCCACGCTGATGTATCTTGCCGGTCTGGACATTTATGACATTATGAAGATTACAGGACACGCTTCCCCTCAGATGCTCCGCAAGTACATCCGCGCTGACGATCTGCAGGTGGTGGACAAAATTAAGGGCAAGTACAACTATTTCGATTAGGGAATTATTGCCTAATCCATTCGGTTTATGCCCAAAGAATAACAAATAATAGGCAGAAAAGTATTGGATACGGCAAGTCCCGCGGAACTTTCTACACAAAGAAATAATCACCTCACGGATTCGATGACAAATCGGGACAGATTCGTTTTGCAACGTGCGGCTGAGCTTTTGGACTCGGCCATACGGCAAATTGATATGCTTGTCCACAGGTGCAATCTCGGCTGCGCTGATATGAACGTGACCTTTGATTTCTATAGCCTGCATTATTCATAGCTGCCACGATTTAACCTTGATGTTGCCGTCCAAACGGCCCGGATTTTTCCGGAGCAACACGGAGTCATACGAGGCTATGAAGTCATCGATGAAAGCCTCACCGACGAGAGAAGACAGTTCCGGGGCGGTGAAATCGACCGTCACCTTCTTGCCCACTACGGATTCAAGTTCAAACAGTGTCGGAAAAGTTTGGTAATCTGCGTAGGAAGAGGTAATTTTGCTCATGAAGTAAAGGAAAAGTTATTTTGTTTCTTGCATTACAAATATAACATTTAATCCTCTGATTACCAAATAATTATGGGATTCCTTTACTTTCTTTATGAATAATTCAGGTTAATAATATGTACAAAAAGATACTCATATTCTGTATGCTGCTTTGCGCAGCCGCATCACTGTCAGCGCAGGACCGTCTGGACAGGACTGCATTCACCAATCCCGATACTCGTTACGGCCTTGATATATGGTGGCACTGGCCCAACGGCAACATAAGCCGTGAGGCCATAAGGAAGGACCTGTGCAGTATGCATGCCAACGGCATCAAGCGCGCAACCATACTCAACGCCGCAGGTTCCGGGCAGTATGTGCCACGTGTCAACTTCGCCACCGATGAATGGTTTGCGATGTTCCGCTACGCGCTTGACGTTGCCGACAGCCTGGGGATGACTCTGGGAGTGCACAACTGCGACGGCTGGACCTGCAGCGGAGGGCCGTGGGTCCCGGTGGGGAAGTCTATGAAGACCTACACGTGGAGCGACAGCTATGTCCAAGGCGGACGCCGTATAGATATGATTCTTCCACAGCCCGAATCGAAACTGGACTACTACTGCGACTATAAGGTGGTGGCGTTTCCTGACACTCCCGGGGAAGAACCTGATTTTCAGAATTTCAGAGGGCTGTTCGCTCTTGAACGCAATTCCGGCATCAGGGACATTGATCCGCGGTTCGCTGAGTCCGCAATCCCCGTTCGAAGCGCTGACGTGATTGACCTCACGAAGTGTATGAGACCGGACGGACGCCTGATGTGGGAAGCCCCGGAAGGGGAGTGGCGCATAGTCCGAATAGGCTATACCACCACAGGCGCGGTCAACCATCCCGCGACCGAAGAGGGATGTGGTCTCGAGTGCGACAAGATGGATGCTTCCGCAGTGGAACTGCATTTCAGCCACTTTCCATCGCAGCTTGCCGCCGCTGCCGGACCTCATCTCGGCAAGACCTTCGAATTCCTGCTGATAGACAGCTGGGAGTGCGGATACACCAACTGGACAGAAGGTTTCCAGAACGAATTCGAAGCCCTGAACGGCTACTCTCTCGACCCGTGGATCCCGGCTATGGTCGGCTGTGTTGTAGATAGCAGAGAGAAAACTGCAACATTCCTCCACGACTACCAAAAGACAATAGCCACCTTGATAGACCGCAATTACTACCGCAGGTTCGCCGAACTTGCACACGACAACGGACTGCAACTGCACGCGGAGCCGGTCTATGGCAACTCCATGGAGTATCCGCCGGCATTCTGCCTCAAGGCCAACGGCTGGTGTGACCTGCCTATGACGGAGTTCTGGGCATATTCGGGTGCTGACGGCCAGCCCGCATACGACTGGGAGGGATTCCTCTTCGATGAATTCGCCATTGATGCCGAACTTGTGCGCGGTAAGGACATCATAGGGGCCGAGGCCTACACCACTGAAGGATGGTTCTGCGAGACCCCGCAGCTGCTTCGCCCGTTCGGGGATGCCGCATTTTGCTCCGGCATCAACCAGCTTATGCTCCACAGTTATGTGATGCAGCCTCTGGACCGCGAACCTGTGCTGAAACTCGTCGATTATTTCGGCGGACATTTCAACCGCAACAATCCGTGGTGGACAATGGCTTCGAAATGGTGCCTCTATCAGAAGCGCATACAGTACGTGACCCAGCAGGGAAGTCCTGTGGTGGATGCCCTGTACTATCTGGGAGACCAGTTGACGCAAAACTTTCCCCTTCAACTGACACACCACGACGTTCCGTTTGGCTACCGGTCGTGCAGTTGCGACTATGATTACCTCGACCATCTGATCGAAAACGGGTTCACCCGCCTCATCATTCCGGTGGGGGTGATGCTGGAGCGGCGCACCAAAGACAAGTTTGAGGCTCTCAAGGCCGCCGGGGTGGAGATATTCTACGCCACCGACGGCGTGAGCATCCCGTTCGACAAGGCTCCGGACTTAGCCGTGGAAGGAGGGGCGAAGAACTTCCGTTTCCTGCATAAGAAATATGACGGACAGGAGGCATATCTGCTCTTCAACCAATTCGCCGAGCCGTTCAACGGGGAGGTTGTATTCAGGACTTCCGGGCTGATACCTGAATTTTGGGACCCGGAGACGGGTGAAGTCCACGCCCCTGTGGAGTGGAAGGATCTCGGGGACGGCCGTACAAGGGTCAAGGTCAGTTTCAAGGGGATGCAGAGCCAGTTCGTCGTGTTTGTGGAGGAGTCTTCCGCCACTCCAGCGCCAGTGAAGAAGCTTTCCGTTCCAGTGGAAAACTATACCGTGACAATGAATTTCGAGCCTGTATATGATGCGAGGATTGAACCTGTACATAGCAATCACCTACAATCCCTAACTCTATTCGAGGATGAACAAGTGCGCAACTTCGGAGGATTCGTAGATTATCGCATAGAATTCGATGCCCCTGTGTCCACTTGCAATGATGAGCTGCTTGCCATTAACCTGGGGCGTTTGAGCGCAGTCGCCGGTGTCAGGCTCAACGGTAGGGATCTCCAGGACATCTGGCATAACGATACGGACATTCCTGTCGAAAGACTTCTTCCTGAAGGGAACGTACTCGAAGTCAGAGTGGCCACAACACTCCATAATCGCATCATCGCAGATGTCAAGGCATTCGGCAAAACCGTCGCCATAGACTCGCCTTCGTCTCAGGGAGCATTGTCCTATTATGCCCGCTCCGAAGCCTTCGAATCCGGCCTCCTCGGACCGCTCACCATTTCTGTATATCAATAATGATGTAACGTGAACCATTTCTTAATGCTGGGAGAGGTTGTGGCGCCAATATTAGTTAACATAATATAAATTGTATAAACAATTGTACACAAAAAAATAAATAGGATTGAACCTATTTATTAATGTAGATTGAATTTAAAGAACACTCCGCATGAAAATGATTTGCACTGATACCATTCCGCTATGAAATTTATGTGTTCTTTCCATACATTGTATCCGAATCCCAGATTGAATGCGCGGCTGTCGTATTCAGCTCTCAAGTCAAATCCGTTTGCAGCTTTTGCCCAGAAAGAATCAGACTCAAGTGTAAGATGATAATCTATTCCGACACCGATACCTTTATACAAGAATTCCGGTCGATCGTTATACATATATGTGAGATGCGCTCCGAGAACTCCTTTGTCCCAGGTGTTGAAATGTTCTGTTGCAGCTACAAAGAAACGTCCCCAGTATCCGTTTCCTGAAGACCAAAAGCCAATTCTTTTTTTACTTCTGATATCTTTGCCGATAGTATGCATGAAATCATTCGCACCAATAACAATTTGCGGCATCCAACGGAAAAACTGTCCTTCCTTTATCAGTCTAAGCCTTGCAGAGAAATTCCTATCCTGATTGGCCCATTTGTCAAAATAATTTTTGCTTCCACGGCTTAATTTAAGAGACTCACCGCTGAATAGCGTCAAATCATAACTGATTTCCAAAAAAGGAAGAATTGTGATATTGATATAATAATTATATGTTCTATAATCCCATCTAGGCGGAGTAGCAGCAGGTGCAAGAGATCCTCCCCCTATCATAACAGTTTTGTCTGCCTGCATATCAGCTGTAGGCATATGCAAAAGTCCTGTGTTCCCAAGAATGAACTGAGCTTTTGCGCCACTGCAGAATAGAAGAATAAAAAAAGTTATGATAAGGATTTTTTTCATGGAGTAAAAATTAAATAATGGACTGAAGATACATCAATGAATACATCTTCAGTCCATTATAAATACAGAAAACTATTTAAGACCTCCGAATACGTAAGTCAAACGTGCGTTTACCCGCAGTGTGCTTTCGGCTACCCTGCAGTCACTTCCCCATCCGAAAATGGAAGGAGCGACACCATAACGGCCGTCAACACCGAGGAGAAAACGGTTGCTCAATTTGAAATTGCAACCAAGACCTACGGTAGCACCTACGCGTGCTTTTGCTCCTTCTGAAATGAATTTGTAATCAACACCGGTAGGCTGAAGGCTGATTTGGGTTCCAGCCCCCTGAGGCACTGATGTCCATTCATAATTAACGGTCTGTGAACAACTTACTGCAGACGAGAAGGAAATGGTGGGACCACCGAAGACAAAGAGATTGAAAGGGCGGTCTATTTCAGGAGTTCCGAAAAGGTTGATCAGATTGAGAGTCGCATCAAGATTAATCTCAGCGAATGTCTTGTTTTTCATCTGATACCCGTTTGACTGTTCGTTAAGGCTCTGCCAGAAACCACCCACACCGGCTCTCCATCCCCAAATGGGAGTGACATACTGGCCGATAGAGAGATTCAGGTTCGGAGTAACAGGGTTTGCTCCGCCATTGAACACAGTCATAATACCGGCGCCGAAGTCCAGATACAGGTTGTCCGACTTCTTTGGAGAACAGCCACAGTCAGGTTGTGCAAAAAGACTGGTGCCAACTGCCAAAGTGAGAAGGATTGTGAATATTTTCTTCATTTTGAGATATCTTGTTGGTTATTGACTATTTACCTATTGCTCCTCCACCAGCATTGGAACCACCGTGGCCGTGAGTTTCGTGTGAGTCGTGTGAGTCGTGTGAGTCGTGTGAATCACCGTGCAGGTCATTGAGTTTTTTAATGATTTCCTCAAGGAGAGACTTGATTTCTTCTTCTGTCAGTTTACCGGCTTCGAAATCGGCAATGAGAGCTTCAAGCTGAGCTTTGATGGAATCGTTTTCCCCAGCGATTTTTTCGAGAAGCTCTGCAAGCTGAGCTTTCTGCTCGTTTGCAAGATACTCTTTGATCTGCGCAAGAAGCTGTTCAATGGAAGTAAAGTCTGTTCCGGGGATTACAATACTGCCACCGGGGATGTCTTTGTTGTACTCGATTTCCTCTTTCTGGCAGCTACTGAGAGTCAAGGCTCCAATAACGATTGCAAAAGCGGATACTGCAAGTCCAAGTTTGCTGATGATTTTTTTCATGATTTTGTTAGTTAAGTTAATAAATATAGTTGGTTATTTTAAATATGACTTAATATAGCTTGCATTGTATTGGTTCTGCTTGGTCGGGGTGTCATCGGCAAGGGTCACAGGATAGAAATAATGCTCGAATTCATTATTGCCGTTGTACGTCATTCCCGTACTCAATCCGGAATCTATTCTTGGCACTTTCTTGTACCTTTTATATTTATATGGAGGCAGTGTTACATATATCCTGAACCCGCCGTTGCCTGCAATTTCACCCGTGAATGCCTTCTGGAAATATAGACCGACTGCGCAATATTTGAAATGGCGGAAAGCGTCTGCGCGAACTCCGATTTCCTTACCCAAATATTGCTCGACACGAAGTCTGCACTGGATATTGAATCTGGACCAGTAATAATCAGGCCCTACAGACCAGTTCGGTGTATATTTTCCGTTGTAGTAGAAGTGCTTGAAACTTTCAAAAACACCGCATCCCATATATGCGAATTTTCCGTTCACCGTCCAATACTTTCCGTCAATCGGAACGGAGACATTCACTTCCGCACCGTAACAACGTGTGTCAAACACCCCTACCCTGACATCGCCCCATGCATTGAATGGCAGTCTAAATGCCTGCTG
This sequence comes from Bacteroidales bacterium, assembly GCA_045617505.1. Classification (GTDB taxonomy): domain Bacteria; phylum Bacteroidota; class Bacteroidia; order Bacteroidales; family UBA932; genus Cacconaster. The sequence continues at coordinate 8,852 of JAZLIS010000136.1, forward strand.
GAGGGTGATGTAACCGGGCCTGATGTTCTTATATTCATTGTTATATCCGTCGTTGACAACGGGAAATATGACCTGACCGGTGAATTTTGCTCCTTTCCACAGAGTCACTTCAACGGCCGGACTTATTTCAAGCAAACACTGATAAATTTTGTTGATGATGACATTCTTCAGATATAGTTGCGGATAGACGTTGATGTCCACGTTCCCAAAACTCCTGTTGGCGAGTGCTTGATTACGGACAAGATTCCAAGCCTCGTCATATCCTGAATTAGAAACTGTCCAGTCCTCTGTCATCAATTCATCCACATTCTTTCCAGCCTCAAGAGTCACCGCCACTTTAGGTACGCACATATCGGTGAGAATTACTACGCACTCTTTCGATGAATCTATTCCGCCTTTCTCATTTATTATTGTCAATGCTTCCTTTATTCCGGAAGCCTGCAGTCTGTATATATTGTTTTCGAGAGTGTAAACCACCCTTGAGGAATCCTCTGCGTATCTCAACTCTTCAAACCCTCTCTCCGCCAAAGCCTTGAGTACAATTTCACCTTGAGCGTGAGATGACACGGCCATACCGAAAAAAACGGATGAAAGAATCATCGATATGAGCAGTTTGTTCACACTCGTCTGCATAAGGACACTTTAATACATATTTGTGCAAATGTACATACAATTTCTTAGAAAAGAAAAAAAAACTCCTTTTTCTTGCAAATTTCAAAAAAAAAAGTTAAAATGGATATTGAATCGGCTATAAGGATACATTAGGCATTACTAAATGTATAACTTCGCATATCAAAATTCAAGTCTGATGCTGAACACAGATCGTATTCCTGAAAAAAGCAGGACACTCTTATATGCCTTGTTCTTTTCCATTACATTGCTTGCGCAATGTATGATTTTTCACTATCTGGCCTTCCACAATTCTCTCTGGTCATACATATATTATGACCCAATTAAGTTCTGGGCCTTTTATCTTCCCAAAATCGGCATTTGTTTATTCATTGCCGCATTTGTTCCATTGTTCAGAAAGAAAGGATGGACAATTGTGATGTCTCTCATTTTGGCGGTATGGATTCTTGCGGAACTTGTTTACTATCGCGTAAACAGTTTTTTTCTGGATGCATATTCTTTTACGATGATTGGCAATATGAAAGGCTTCTGGGATTCGGTTCTTGCTTTTATCCGACCTGTTGACATTGCCATTGCCCTGCCAACTCTCTGTCTGGCAGTCGCCCTTTATTTTCTGAAACCCGGGTCCAACTCTGGAAAAACCGCAGTGACGGCTTTTATCGTTTCAATGGTTCTCCATATAATGGGGATGGTGCTTCTGGATATTAAAATAAACCGGGATCCATTCCATAATTCCTATCAAAGCCCGGGTATCGTGTTTAATCCATTTTCGGATGAGGGCTCAAAAAAAATAGCTGAATGGTCAGAAACAGTCTATGCGAGTCGGACCTCGGTGATACATTGCCTGATTCTGGATGCTTGGGGACTGATTAAGATGTCGTTTCCGGACCGGAAGCCTTTGACTCCTCAGGACGTGGCTTTTAATCCAGAAATCCAACTGTTCAACGAGACCTCACCGACTTTTCCAACCCCCAAGAGGAATTTATACATTGTTCTGTTCGAGAGCCTGGAGAATTGGGCGGTTACCCCTCAGGCAACGCCTGCCATTTACAACTTCATTCAATCCCACCACAGCAATGTCATGTGGGCGCAAAGGATTAAGAATCAAACCAGGGGAGGAACTTCCGGAGACGGGCAGATGATTGTGAATGCGGGAATCCTACCCATTTCCAGCGGCGCGACGTGTTTCAGATTCCCCGCGAACTGTTATCCCTCCTTAAGTGAATTGTACGAAACTGCCACAATGATTATTCCGGGAAACCTGTCTGTTTGGAATCAGGAAAGGATGAGTGACGCATATCATATAGCGGAAAACATAGTTGTTCCCGAAAGCGAAGACTCTACAACATTCTCCATACTGAATGACATATATAGGGAATATCCATACGTTATGGTCCTTTCCGTGGCATCGCATACGCCGTTCCATAGATGTCCGGACAGTATGAAATTGAAACGGGACAAGGCAATGCCCGCAACAATGGCCGACTACCTTGACTGCGTCCATTATACGGATTCATTTCTGGGAGAATTCTTGGAGAAAGTCGATACGGATAAGACTCTCAGGAATTCTACGATTGTCATCACTGGAGACCACACCATTTTTGACAACGACCTCCGCCGCAAATTCAACGAATATTGTATTTCCAGCGGCGAGAAATACAAAGTGATGGAAGCATACTGTCCGTTCATAATGTATTCCCCGTCAATAAAGGAGAATACGATTGTGGAGGAAGAGGTGTATCAGATGGACATATACCCTACAGTATTGCATGTCATAGGTTGCGACAGCAGCTATTACTGGAAGGGTTTCGGTATCAATCTTCTCGACAGGGAGGCCGTCAGGCCTCTTACAGAGGAGGAAGCCTTCTCCCTGTCAGAAAAAATGATTCTGGCGGATTATTGGAATTACAGAAAAAATGGACAGTAGAAACAAGTCTGCCCTAAAGGAGTTTGCACATTAATCTTGGCTGTGCTGGCTCGATTCCAGCAGTCTTTACAATTATATTTGCAAAAGCATATGAGAACCGATATGACTTTTGCCGATTTTCATACCTGTTAATCGAAGTAGTTTCGTACGAAAAGTTGACTTCCAACAAGCACTGTATGCAATGTTTTCAATTATTTTATTCCTGAATGATTTAAGTTTCCGGTGAAATGTGGGCATAATTCTGGAGGTTATTTTGAAATAAATCAATAGAATTGATTTTAACGTACATAATCAACGGAAAGTTATCGAAAAAACCAAAAATCTGCAAGAGTGATTTCAAAAACATTTGGCATTATATTGTGAATTTTACAACCTTTGTATAATTAATGCTCCAAGGCCTCTGTCCGTTGCTTGCGAGGCCGTCCGCGTCGCTTGGATTCCACCTTTCGGGTCCGATATTTTGGGGAGCAACCTTCCGGGATTTCAACGCCGAAGGCCTCGCAGATGTCCTGCTGCGCACCAACGAAGGGCGTTATGCTGCTCTTGCGACCCTTGTGCTCGATGCACCGGATGGAGCGCATCTCGTCAAGAACATCCAACGAA
>JAZLIS010000137.1:0-10137 GCA_045617505.1 Bacteroidales bacterium
TGCATAATCCGGACTTGTCATTTCGATGCTCTTTTCACCCGTTTTGTGCATTGAAAATACAACACCTTGTCTTAGCGCTTCCGGAACTGCGGATTTTCACCATTGAATTCCTGCTGTCCCCATACTTTTTCGGGTGAGCCCTATGAGCCGGACGTAAAAGGGGCATACCATTCAATACCTCTTGACGATGATTCTCACATTGAGAATATCTATTTCGGCTATCGATGTCCAGACAAACACATAGAGACCATTAAGAAGATTTTGTCTGGCCAAGACAATATCGGTTTTTACAAAATGCAATCCAACCCAGATGACATTTATCATTTAGAAGTAAACAACCGCTAGCCAATAAATAAACTGCCGTCCCGAGAACCGGGGCGGCAGTCTGCATAAAGTACCGCTGCGCAAGCCAGCGTATCAATATTCCCCAACGTCATTGGGATCCACGTCTTCGACGAAGGTGGCGGTGAGCCAGACGCTGTCTTCGACTACTATGGAGCGCTCGGCATCGGTCACGCCGTCGGACCAGCCGGTGAAGCGGTAGCCGTCATCGGGAACGGCACGGAGGGCGGCGGTATCGCCGATGTGGTAGTCACCGTCACCGGTAACCTGGCCTTCACCTTCTATCTCGACATTGACGGTGGCTTCAAGGTCGGTCTCGAAGATGGCCTGGACGCGGGTGTGGTGCGTGGGCGCGAAGACGCGCGGGTTGTCGGTGCTGCCATCGGACCAGCCCACGAAGCGGGCATCGTTGAGGCTGTCGGGTTCGACATAGACGGTCATATCATCGCCGGCTGTTATCAGGTATTCGTCCGGCTCCGGGTCAAGCGTTCCGAGGACGGGCTTGTTGACGGACAGCTGCAGCTTGTACTGCATGAAGTTGCGCTTGAAGATGGCATGGTAGGAGGCGTTGTCCTGAACGGTTATCTGACGGGTGGCGGGGAATAACTTTGCATCCGATAAAAAAATGTATAACTTTGCATCCGATAGTGCTGTTGCACTGTCAAATTAAATTGCGGCTTAACACACACACTTATGAAAACGAAGAATGTAATTCTCATTATTTCAGCATTATTGATCGGATACGTCTTAGGTGTCTTGATTTCTTTCCCGGAAGTGGATTCCTCCTTTCTGTCCGGTGATATCGGGAAGGCGGCCAAGTACAACAAGTCTTCGAATATTGAGGTGAAGGCTTTTCAGGAGCGCATTGAAAGCGACTCTCTTTTCCGTAGGAATACAGTTGCAAGTCTTGTTCTGGCTAATAGTCAGATCAGCCAGTTCAAGAGGTTGGTAGAAGTTACTGACAGCATTATTGGAAATACCTCAGCTTTGGAAGAATGCTCTCGTCCAATATTGGCGATGAAAGAGTTCGCCTACAGAGCAAAGGCAAATACAGACACGTCTCTCGTTGCCTTTACAGCCTTGTTGAAAGGTGAAGGGACTAAGTCTGGTTACGATTACGAAGCCTTGTCGAAAACAATGATGATTTCAAACATAGTAATCGATAAGCAGTATGACGCAGCCAGAAGTTTTGTTTCAGGGGTCGATTTCTACCTTAAGCAGGGCAAGGTGAAGGTCGAAGGACTGCAGGAACTTCGTGATAGTTGGGTTCTGTTCTGTGCGCATGAAGCCGCCCTGAATGGACGCAAACACGAAATGGAGTATTGGAAACAGCAGGACGTGATTTCCGACAACGAGAACCTACTGAATTGCCTCATCGGGCTTTCCGGTTTCCCCGACAACGAGAACCTGCTGGAAATCTTCCCCGGGCTTTCCGCTTTCCCCGACAACGAGAACCTGCTGGATATCTTCCCCGGGATTCCCGGTCTCCCCGACAACGAGACCCTTCAGAACAACTAAGACATTCTTAAAAGGATACAGTGTCCGCACAAAAAATCATCGCGTTCGGCATATCACTTGTGCTGGCGGCCATAAAGCTACCGGCACAAGTACTTTATGAATATACCGGCAATAATGCCCATATATTTTTTGCGGACAAGCGGGTTGCGCAATATATTCCGCACATCACCCGCCAATGGCAAAACGCCCACTACCTTCACTCGGATTTATGGAGTCTGCCCTTGGACAACATCTCTGAAAGGATACAGGATCCTGTAATCTTACTTACAGACCAGTCGGACAACGGAAACGGAGGCACTGGCACAATACCTTTCAATCTGATTCAGATTGGGATGGCTCCGATGAACAAGAACTATTTTATTTTTCCCACTACGGAACTGTACCGCCATCTGTTCGAGCACGAATACACTCATATGGTTATGGCGGACCGCACAGGAAAAGCCGACAAAAGGTGGAGACGTTTCTTCGGAGGAAAAATCTCTGTAGAAAGCGAGCATCCTTTCTCCGCCTTGTGGAGTTTTCTCGGTTCTCCCCGCTGGTATGCTCCTCGCTGGTATCACGAAGGGATAGCCTGTTTTACAGAAACCTGGATGGGTGGCGGTGCAGGTCGCGCTCTGGGAACTTACGACGAAATGTACTTCCGGTCACTCGTGAGTGAAGGGAAAGCACTATATTCTGTCGTAGGGCTTGAAACCGAGGGCACGGTAAGCGATTTTCAACTTGGCGTAAATTCTTATCTATACGGCACCCGTTTCGTAAACTACCTTGTGCTGTCCCACGGACTGGATAGTCTCAAACGATTCTATAACCGCACTGACGACAGCCGTGCTCTCTTCAACAGGCAGTTCGAATCCGTGTACGGAACAAGTATCAGAAAAGAATGGGACAATTGGATATTTCAGGAACGTAAACACCAGAAAGAACAGCTTGAACAGGTTATGGAATATCCGCTCACCCCTCTTGACTCACTTACAGACTGCAGCCTCGGTTCCGTGTCGCCTCCCATTTACGACAGCAGCCGCAACACTCTTTACTATGCGGCCAACTATCCCGGGAAACTCGCCCATCTGGAAGAGCTGGACTTGATGACAGGCAAACGGAGAATTCTGCATAACATAGACGGGCCGATGTTATTCCAGACGTCCTATGTGACACTTGACACCTTGCGCAGGCGGCTCATCTTCACCACTCAGAACGACCAGCTGCACGGCCTGCGGGTATTTGACCTGAACAAAAACCGTATCACGAAGAAACTTGACTACCAGCGTGTGACGGAAATCGTGTACGACAATAACCGTGACTGCCTTTACGGCATCCGACAGAATAGAGGCATCTGCCACCTTGTCCGCTATGGTAGCGACATTGACAAGCCTGCAGTGCTCTATCCTTTCGGGTTCGGTGTGTCGGTGTCTGATCTGGCCGTATCACACGACGGCAGGTTCCTCTCTGCCGCAATCAGTCTTTCTGGTGGAGGACAGGCCCTGGTCATGTTTGATGTCGAGCGGCTTGATAATGCGGATCTGGGCTACGAGGAACTTTTCTCTCTGGAGGACTCGAACCTCAGTCAGTTCCGTTTTGCCCCGGGAGACACTGCACTCATTGGATCCAGTTATTACACCGGAGTCTCGAATATCTGGCAACTTGATCTGCGGACCCGTCAATTCGACTTGCTCAGCAATACGGACATAGGACTGTTCTCACCTGTGTGCTGCAGTGCGGACTCCCTGATTGCCCTGAATTTTACAAGTGACGGGATGCAACCTGTACGGATGCCGCGACGCGTGCTCCACGACGCAAATTCCATCTCTCTACTAGGGCAGCAGGCATACGAACTTCACAAAGAAGAATTGGAAGGCATAGAGGAACACAAGACTCCGATGCCTGAAATTCCCTTCAGTGACGTGTTCGATTCCATCCGCGTATATCATCCGTTCACCCGGATCCGGTTCTGCGGAGCTTACCCGGAAATAAGCGGTTTTACAGACCCTCAGGCGTGGAACCATATGACGCCGGTGTTTGGGTACAGATTCGTATTCTCAGACCCGATAGGACTCAATAAACTAACCCTTTCAATAGGTACGTCTCCCTGGAGCAACAACGAGGTCAAGAACCGCTTTCATATTAATATGCAATGGAAGTTCAAGAAATGGACTGTCACTGCAGCCTGGAACGGTACCGATTTCTATGATTTGGCAGGTCCTGTCCATAGCTCACGCAAAGGGTGGCAGGTAGCCGGGGGGTATGAAAGCATATTTAAGATAAAGGCCCCCTATACAAGGACTTGGGGATTATTTGCAGGTGCCTATGGCGATATGGACGCTCTCCCCTTGTTCCAGAACGTAAAGGTGGATGAGAGTATAAGATGTTTCGGGGTTGCCAACGCTTATTGGAGATTGGAAAAGGGACAAAAGTCCCTCGGCGCAATAATGCCGGAACAAGGATGGTCCATCTCTGCCAATGCATACTCCTATATTGCAGGAGGCCATTTATTCCCGCTGCTTGACCTTGATGGCAGCGCCGGGTGGCTGATGCCTTGGCAGAACAGCAGCTTGTGGATTCGCGGCTATGCAGGGCTGGCATTCGGAGATCAGAATTCAATATTCGGCAACAGTTATTTCGGTGGGTTCCGCAACAATTATCTGGACTACAGAAGCGAACTGCGTTATCGCGAGGTTTCTTCTATGCCTGGTGCCGGAATAGATGAAATTTCTGCGCATAATTATTGTAAATGTCAGGTGGAATTCAATATGCGCCCACTACGCTTCAACAATGCCGGCTTGTTGAATTTCTATCCCACTGCAGCCTATACATCATTGTTTTCATCCGTACTCCTGACAAATCCTTTCCAGATTACTCAGCCCTGCTATACCTGCACCAACGTTGGCGCACAGGCTAACATCGATCTGGTATTTTTCAAATATTTGAAGACCACCTTTTCTGCCGGTTATGCACGCATCTTTATGCCGGATGGCACCAATAAGGGTCAATGGATGTGCTCTCTGAAACTCCTGTAAAGAGACAGCCCGTCTCTATAGGAGTTCTTCCAGCACCCAGGAATCTTCGTTTCTTTCATTTATTATCTGCTTCAGGAGCATACGGCCTGTCAAGCTGATATTGCCTTTCAGGCTTTTCAACTCAGTTAGCTTCCGGATATTATCTTCGTGTGTTTTCTCATCGGAAGGCATATCCATTCCCACCTCCCTGAGTATCATGCGGCTTTTAGCGGCAATGGACAATTCCAGGTACAAGCGAAGATAATTGCATATGTCGAAAAACGTTCCCGGATCAAATTTTTCTCTGGCTTTGAGAAGGTATTTCCCAGCAATTGTTTCCCTGAATCTGTCTTCTCTGATGGAGACCAACAGGGATATATCGTTAAAAATACAGGAATCCAACCACTTGTGGATTAAACGCGAATCGATTTCATAGATAATTACGGTCATTACAGACATCAGCGCAACGGCGAGCGCCATTTGAATCAATTCCGGAAGGAGAAAAAAAGGGTTATGGCAGGGGCTTCCGGGGAGCGCAGGATGCAGGCGATGAAATGCTGCAGGTGGAGCATCGGAGGCCGGGGCTGGATGCGGAGCGCGGATGACGGAACCCGCAATGAAGCGGTAGCGGAGCTGTAACGGAGTGAAAGCGCAGCGATAGCGTAATGGAGGGTGAAGGGTCCGGCGCGCAGCAGACAGTCACGGCCGGCCAAAGCGTGCTGCTGGTCCTGATACGCAGAACGTGAGGGCTTGCTGTCGTTTGCCTGTAGTGGAACGGAAACACATGGAGCGCAGCGGAATATGTTGCAGTGGAACGTTGGCAAATGTCTGCAAGACCGGGAACGCCTGATACACCCGGAACGGTCCTGTTTGCAGGATGGAGGATGTCTGATGATTGGAATGATGACCGTAGAGGACGGAGTCATCGGAGGTCAGCATCCCTGTCAGCAGACTTCCGGGCACAGTTGCAGTACCCCATTACGCAGGTTCGGAACAATGTCTTTATGATGTCCGAATGAGGCACGGACACGCACCGGATGGCTGCTGAACGCCGCAGGCTGCTCCTAAGATGCACTACTGGAGGGCTTGGAGCGGGCTGTGGTCCGTGTGAGCGGAGGACAGCGCGCAGTGGAGGTTGGAGCGCAAGAGCAACGGCGCAGTGGAGCATAGCGGGCAGAAGTGGAATGACGGAGTGACAGACGGCCACGGGCGCGGGTGACGGAACTGGCGTGTTATGGTGATGCAGGCGCGGGTAACATCTGCCGCACGGTTATGGGATGTGAGTGGCTGTCCGTCTCGCCGGCATGGAACGGATGAACGCCATGCGCAGCGGAGCCGGTGCCCTGGAGCGGAGACTGGAACGTAGAGTTGTCCGCAGGGAATAGGACCACAGCCGGCTTCAAGCCCGGGCCAGGCGCACAGAACCGGAAAAGTTCCCATACGTGACGGACGGAGGATGTCTGATTTGGCGGGCGACCTGGAGGGCGTAAGCCTCGGAAGGGCGAACGGCATGTCAGACTTCCGGACACAGTTGCAGGGAACCGTTACCGGAGTGCGGATGTATTTGCGGGGAAGCTGCGGACAAGTTACAAGCAAGTTGCGGACACGGGCCGGATGGGTTTGGCCGTAGCCAAACTAAAATGAAGGGAGGACACGGGACCTTTGACGGCTCTGCCGGCATTGGGAGCGGGTCCTTTACCTACGGCTGGCGTTTCAAATTTATGGTAGTGAGGCGCTGCCGAACGGAGAGAAATTTGGAATGACAGCTGCCAGCTGCCGCTTGCGGTTGCGCCTGACGGGACGTATGAGGAGTGGAGTTGTAATGCAGAAAGGTCACAGCGGGAACGGAACCACGGAAGTACGTTGATGCCTGGGCGGGTGGCAGGATGCGAAGCGGATTGTACGGCACGGCAGGGCTATGACGGTGCGAGCGTAATTCCCTGGAATGGTCCAGAACGTTACAAAAGCAGCCTTTTAACCTAATGGAAATGGGAACGTTCCCATTTCCTATGAAATTTTACAAGAAGGATCTAATCTGAATTTATACATTCCTGTTTCATGACTGATTCTTCCTAATGCAATCCATTTGTTGTATCCTTTCATTTTGGACCACGTTGTATATAATCGTTGAATCTGATTAGGATATAATTGAACTTTTGGGATGCTTTTCCATTCAGAATCAGGTATTAGAGCATTTGCGGCAAAATTATTTGCAGCTTTTTCTTCTGGACTTTCATGATCATATTCCTCAAGATTTATTCTACGATCCTCGTTATCATGATTCTTTATATGCCCAAGTTCATGCATAACAGAAAAAGCGAGTTGATCAATTTTGTTGTATCGTGTCGTCACAATAATGCAGGGATGTCCATTATATTCAAAAGAAAAACCATCAATGGAAGCGCCATCAACCTTCGTAACAACACCAAAGAGAATTCCATACTCAAGAAATTTGTTTTTCAAGTTCTCAATAGTATTTACGTTAGCGTGAAGAATTGAACTGATTTGGGGAATCAATTCATCAATTTTTGAATCATCATAATTTAATTCTGAATCGTTTGAATATGCATAGTACTTAGCAAGAAGTATCCATGTCATTATCATTCGAGGATCTTTTCCAACTTTTGCGGATTTTTTGAAAAAACCATTCGTTTGTACTGAAAACCTTGCAGGTTCAGGAATTAATAAAGCTGTTTGAAGGAAATGGATTATTTCAGAATAAAATGGTGATGAAAAGCCAACACTGCTAATGAGTGTCTTAATGTCAAAAATGTTGTTGTATTCTTGAAAAGAATCATATGCGATTTTTTCTTCAATCAGTCTTTCCTCGTTCTGTTGTGTGTCATAGTCAAACCTGGTTTGAAGATTTACCCAATCAATCGAGGGTATTCCAAGTGCTTCTTCCAGTTTGTCTGCCACTTGTTTCGTTATTGGACGCTTCCCCTTGATGATTTCGTTCAAATGAGATGGCTGCATTTCTATGCTTTTCGCAAAATCTTTTTGGGAAATACCACGTTCAATTAGCTCCTCTTTCAAAATACTTCCAGGATGAATTGCCATCATTGCTGGAGCTTCATTTCTTGTTGCCATAGTGGTTGTTGTTTAGTTCGATTACGATTATTTCAATTCCTTCATCAATTTCTTTGAATAAGACTCTCTCAACTCGACCGTTTACAGGGCGAATCGAACTGAGATATGCATTATTCGCTAACTTTTCATAATGAAGGAAACTATAAGGTCGAAGTCCATCGGCATTTTCAACTGTTTGCATAAGCTTGTACGCTCTTCCAAGCCCCTCCATGAACTTCTTGTCTTGTGAGTACTTTTTATATTTTCTATTTTGGCCAGTATTAATTAATTCTTCGAGGTCCTTATCTTCAAACTTTACAACCATTGTTCATTCTATAAAAACAGAAATCCGGTGCAAATATACAAATAATTCCCAAATTGTGGAATTTTTCCCGTTTTTTGCTTTTCTGTTTTTTCAATGTTGTGATAGGCGAAAGTTTACCTTTTTTATAATGGGAATTATGTTTGCAGGACTGAGTGCGCGAAGGACGGAGAACATAATCCAGCGTCCCATTATGTTAGTTCACTCTGTCGTGGCGAGAAAACGAAGACCGAAGGTCAACTTCAAGAAGGCATTTGACTGGTTCTCCTTCAACAGAGCCTTCCTTGAACCGGCACTTGGGCATCGTATTGCCATAGCCATTGATCCGTGCTACATCCCAAAGTCAGGAAAGAAGACTCCGGGTATAGACTGGTTCTGGTCCGGCTGCGCATCGGCCATGAAGAAGGGGCTCGAGATACTCGGCATATCCATAGTTGATGCCGATGCCAGGGATTCCATCTTTCTTAAGGCGGAGCAGACGTTCACCGAGAAGAAGCGCGGACGCAAGCCCAAATGCACCGATGGCATGGATGACCCAGATTCTCTTACCGGATGGTATCTGAGGATGCTCGCAAGCAACAAAAGACAGCTGCTGTCGGTCTGCAAGCTCATTGTGGCTGACGCATACTTCTCAAAGGAAAGTTTCGTCACAGGTGTGCAGAGGCTTGGCTTTGACCTTGTCAGCCGTTTCCGTGATGACGTGCGTCTGAGATATCTGTATGCCGGTCCCAAACTGCACAAGCGCGGAAGACCGCAGAAGTATGCCGGAAAGGTTGATCTCAAGAGCCTTGACATGTCCGTATTCGCTCATGAGCAGGTGACTATAGACAAGAAATCATACACTTTGTATTCGGCTGTTGTCAACGCCGTCAGTCTGAACCGTGATGTCAAGGTTGTAATAGCTGACTGCATCGAGGATGGCGGGAAACGCCAGAGCCGCAAAGTCTTCTTCTCGACAGATACCGGCATGTCTGCGAAGGACATCTTTGAGATTTACAAGACACGTTTCCAACTGGAGTTCGTCTTTCGCGATGCCAAGCAGTTCACGGGTCTCACTCACTGCCAGGCGAGAAACAGCAAAGCCCTCTCGTTTGCTTTCAACGCTTCCCTTACATCTGTCAACATTGCCAGGGCCTTTGCCCGTCTGCAGGGGATGGACCTTTCGGTGGGTTCAACCAAAACCCTGCTGCACAACGCTGCAATGGTGGAGCGATTTATTTCCATGTCCGGAAAACATGCGGACATGAGATTTAATAACACTGATTTCAAAGAACTTTTGTTCTACGGCGTCAGAGCCGCAGTTTGATTTTTATAAAACTAACGAACTATTGCAATAGGAATGATGACATTAAACAATTGTATTTTGTAAGACCGTTCACAATGGAATAGTTATCTTCCGGATCATATATAAGCACCAGCTCTGACAAATCAAGCCCTCTTATCTCCTCTTCCAGTTCAACGAGTGATTTGGGTTGAATTATGCAAATGAATCCTAAGCTACCGTCAGTGCATCGTTCCATATAAGATTCCGCTGTCTTAAGATAATTGACGAGACATGGTGTACAATAAGAAGAGTCCATCCTCGTAACAATCCGAAACTGGCTATCAGTTATCTTATCCATTTCTTGAGTCTGACCAATATAATCCATATCCCAGGTCAAATTAATTGTTCTTCCATATAGTTTCCTGATCATGCGGTTGTTACTGTTGGCACAACCAAAATTTATGAGCGAAACGAGTATTGTCAGAATCAACCAATATCTTTTCATCTGCATCAGGTAATATACTGCTTAGATCAAATGAATACAAACTGTCATATCGCCGGTCTATACCGTACAGGATATTTCTGCTTTTGTCATAAGTAATTGAATGGACCACATTGCCAAGTTTAGC
>JAZLIS010000138.1:0-3274 GCA_045617505.1 Bacteroidales bacterium
GACGGCGAAGAATGATGAGTTTTATACGCAGTACGAGGACATCGAGCGAGAAATGAACGCTTACCTGGAGTATGACGAAAACGTGTTCCGGAACAAGACTGTTCTTCTGCCCTGCGATGACCCGGAATGGAGCAACTTCACGAAGTATTTCGCTCAGAACTTCGAGAGGTTCGGCATGAAGAAGCTTATCAGCACGTCATACGCTCCGGAGAGCAAGAAGATAAAGACCTGGGAGCCGACTCTTTTCGAGACTGAGGCACCACAGTATGACGAGGACAAGAGCAAGACACACGGGAAGATTTTCATTCTTGATTCCGATACCAACGGTAGTGGACGTATTGATGTGAATGACCTTCGCTGGGAGTACCTTGAAGGTGACGGTGACTTCAGATCTGAGGAGGTTACAAAGCTGCGTGATGAAGCGGATTTCATTATTACCAATCCGCCGTTTTCGCTCTTTAGAGAGTTCTTGATCTGGTTGACTTCTTCAGGGAAGAAATATGCCGTCATTGGCAACCAGAACGCTATTACCTACAAAGAAATCTTTCCACTCATAAAAGACAACTTATTATGGCTTGGTGCAACCGGGTTTGCGAATGACATGGTTTTCCGCGTCCCTGCCGGAACAGAGGTTAAGCCAGAGGATAAGGCCAAAGCGGCAAGACTCGGCTATGTAGGCGACTATACTAGACTTGGGAATTCGTGCTGGTTCACTAACATTGAACACGGCCGAAGACATCAGCCAATGCAGTTAATGACAATGGCAGATAATATCAAATACAGTAAGCATAAAGAAATTAAGGGCATAGGGTACCAACAATATGACAATTACGATGCTATTGAAGTACCATTCACGGATGCCACACCCTCGGATTGTGATGGAAAAATGGGCGTCCCCATCACTTTCCTCGACAAATACTGCCCAGAACAATTTGAGATTGTAGGAATATCCAAAACATGGTCTGGCTTTGCCTCTAAAATTTATCCCGAACAGAATCAAGTTGACAAAAACGGGAAGATAAGCAAAGTTACCAAACTCAACGACGGCCCCGTCATAAAGTTAGACGGGCCTTTATTGGGAGCAACTTATTACACGGTTGGCGATGAATACTTCACTCAATTATATGCCAGAATTTTCATAAAAAAGAGATAGCCCATGCAAACACAACTCAAAACCGACATAACGATAGCCGACATCTGCAAGGGCTTCGTATATAACGAACTTGAAGGAAAGGGCCTGTATGGTCTTTCCGGAAAACTCACCATCCAGCCGGAGTATCAGCGCAACTACATCTATGCCGACGGCAAGCGTGACGTGGCAGTAATCGACTCCATCCTGAAGGGCTACCCCATCGGACTCATATATTTTGTGGAGCCGACCGACGGCAAGTTCGAGGTTCTGGACGGGCAGCAGCGCATCACATCCCTTGGCCGATTTGTCACCGGCAAATTCGCCATCAAGGATGAGAACGGGATGCAGCAGTATTTTTCCGGTCTCGACAAGGAGAAGCAGAATCTGATTCTGAATACTCAGCTGACGATATACATCTGTCGTGGAGAAGAGGCCGAAATCAAGGAGTGGTTCCGCACCATCAATATCGTCGGCGTGCCTCTCGTTAATCAGGAGCTGTTGAACGCCATCTACTCCGGCCCGTTCGTCACAGCTGCCAAAGCTGAATTTTCGAACAGCCAGAATGCCCTCGTACAGAAATGGAAGGCATTTGTCAGCGGTGACGTGAAACGTCAGGCATTCCTGGAAAGGGCGTTGGATTGGGTGAGCAAGGGCAATATCGAGGCGTATATGTCGCAGCACAGGTACGAAAGCAACATCAACGAACTGAAGACTTACTTTACCTCCGTCATAGACTGGGCCGACAGCGTATTCCAAGATATCCGTCCGGAGATGTGCGGTCTGGAATGGGGCAGGCTCTACGAGACATATCACAACACTCCGTATGATCCTGCGGCTGTCAATGACAGGGTTCGCGCCCTGTACGGCGACGAGTTCGTCACTGACCGCAAGGGAATCTTTGAATATGTACTTGGAGGAGAACAGGACAAGAAGCTTCTGAACATCCGCGTCTTCGACGAAAGGACGAAGAAGAAGGTCTATGCCAAGCAGACGGCCAAGGCCGAAGCGGAGCATATTTCAAACTGCCCTTATTGTGCTCAGATGGAAGGGGCAAACAAGACGAGAATTTACAAGCTCTCCGAAATGGATGCTGACCATGTTACCGCCTGGAGCCACGGCGGCAGCACCGACGAAGCGAACTGCCAGATGCTCTGCAAAACCCATAACAGGAGTAAAGGAAACAGGTAAACATCTTCCATGGTCGGCAAATACAAAGTCATAACCCTCTGCGGCAGCACCCGCTTCAAAGATCAGTTCTTTGAAGCACAGAAGCGGCTTACCTTGGAAGGCAATATCGTAATCAGCGTCGGACTCTTCGGTCATTCCGGAGACGATGAGGTCTGGACGGAAGGTACGAAGGAGATGCTTGACGATATGCACAAGCGCAAGATTGATATGGCGGATGAAATCTTTGTCATCAACGTGGGCGGCTACATCGGCAGCAGCACCAGGAGCGAGATTGAGTATGCGAAGGCCAATGGAAAGACAGTGAAATATTTGGAAGCAATATAGAACTAAAATTTGAACAATATGCCAAAACACCTGTTTTTTAGAGAAAACCTTCCTGAATCAGTCCTCGGGCAGATTCCAATTCTGCGTCAAACACGCAGGCTTTTGGAGATAATCAACGCGAACGGCGGCATCAAGATGACCCCAGCCGGATACCTCCCCGTCAAAATTGTACAGGAATTGTATCCATTGGGCGTTCCCGAATACTGGTATGAGATTGGCTACTATAAGTCTCTGAGGGAGGATAAGATTGAATTTATCCGTCTGATGCGCTTCCTTGCACAAACCTCCGGGGCTATCAGGATGTATAAGGGGAAACTGGTGCTGACCAAGAATGGGGAAATGTGGATGACTGAGCCCAACAAGTTGTTAAGGGTTCTGTTCTATACTATTTCGTATGCGATAAATAATGGCGGGATGGATATGTATGAGATAGGCAACATCAATGGGCATATACCACTGCTCTGTACACTTCTTGCTTTATATGGTTCTGAGCCGAAAGCAGTCAGATTCTATATGGATGAGTTGTCACAATATTGTCCCGGCATTTTCGATGAACTGCAAGTGGCTGGCTATGGCACCCTTGAACAATATCGGGATGATTGCTTCTGCGCAAGACTGATTAGACGCGGG
>JAZLIS010000139.1:0-19595 GCA_045617505.1 Bacteroidales bacterium
GACATCATCGTGGCTGTCGGGGGCGACGGGACCGTGAATGAGGTGGCAAGTGCTCTTGTGGGAACGGGAAAGGTTTTGGGAATAGTGCCCCGGGGAAGCGGCAACGGGCTTGCCCTCCATCTGGGATACAGCCTGATTCCCGGCAGGGCGGTCGATTCCATAAACGCAGGAAAAGTGACGACAATTGACACCGCCCGGTTCAATGGCCATCCTTTTTTCTGCACCAGCGGGGTGGGATATGATGCATTCGTGAGCGAGAGATTTGCCCAGGTGGGCAAGCGCGGCTTCAAGACATACGTGGAGGAGGCTCTCAAGTCGTGGAAGGATTACAAGGCCGCGACATATACCATCGAGATGGATGACTGCACTGTGAAGAGCAGGGCGATGTTCGTCACCGTGGCAAACTCCAACCAGTGGGGGAACAATGGCAGGATAGCGCCGGGAGCCAGTCTTCAGGACGGTCTTCTTGACGTTGTGGTCGTGGATGAGATAGGCTTCGATATCCTGAACATCATCAATGCCTCCGCACTTGTGGCCCTGCTTTTTGCAAGAAAAATCGACAGGGCCAGCAAATATCACCTCTATCGCTCGAAGAATGTGAAGATAACGGTCTCGGAAGAGGGTCCCGCGCACGTGGATGGAGACCCGATATCGAATCCCGGCAGAGAACTGACATTCAGCATACGCCCCGCCTCTCTCAAAGTGATTGTCCCGTAAATTAGTCAAAACTATAACCTTATTATGAAAACCTTTGTTAAAGAACTGATTATCTGTTCTATGATGACACTTACCCTGTTCTCCTGCAGCCAGCGGGAGAAAGTTCCGGCAATCAATGCCGACAATTTTGACCTTTCAGTCGCCCCCGGGGCTGATTTCTATCAGTATGCAACCGGAGGTTGGCAGAAAAACAATCCTCTCAAACCCGAATATTCCCGTTACGGGGCATTCGATGTCCTTGCCGAGAACAATGAGATAAGACTGAACGACCTGTTCAACGGGCTGACCAAGCTCAAGACAGAGCAGGGGACTGTGGAGCAGAAAATTGCGGACCTCTACCTTATGGGGCTGGATTCCACCCGGCTCAATGCTGAAGGCTTCGCTCCCGTGAAGACATACGTTCAGCAGCTTGAGCAACTGGCCAGTGCCAGGGATTTCGCATACGCAAGCGCCAGATGTGCAGAGGCGCAGGTCGATGGCCTCTATGGAGTCTATGTCTCTTCCGATATGAAAGACAGCGACAACCAGATTCTCTATCTCGGTGAAAGCGGCCTTGCAATGGGCAACCGCGATTATTATCTGCTTGAGCAGCACGAAGCCCTGAGAAGGGGATATAAGGAGTTTCTGGAAAAAATATTCACGCTCGCGGGGTATGAGGACGCAGCTCTCAGGGCCGCCGATGCCTATGATGTGGAGATGGCGATTGCCGTTCCTTTCTGGTCAATGGTCCAGCAGAGGGACGTTGAGGCCCAGTACAACCCCTTCACCACTGCACAGGTTGTTGCGGCATATCCCAACCTGCACCTCGACCTCTTCTTCAAGACTCTCTCCATCCCTTCACAGGATAAGATTATTGTCGAGCAGCCTTCATATTTCGAGGCTCTGGACAAGATTGTCGGACGGACCGACCCTGTCAAACTGAGGCACTATCTTCAGGCTTCGGTCATCAAAGATGCTTGCGGCAGCATAAGTGATGACTTCTATGCCGCATCATTCGACTTCTTCTCCCGTCAGATGTCGGGTGTTCAGGAGCAGAAGCCCCGCTGGAAGAGAGCTATGAGAGTCCCCAACTATCTGCTTGGCGAGGCTGTGGGCGAGATGTATGTAAAGAAATATTTCCCCGAGTCTGACAAGGAGAGGATGCTTCAGATAGTCAAGAATATACAGGCTGCGCTGGCCATCCATATCGACAACCTCGACTGGATGAGTGAGGCGACCAAGGCCAAGGCCCGCGAGAAACTTGAGGCCTTTACCGTGAAAATCGGCTATCCCGACAAATGGAAAGATTATTCCACCCTCAGAATCAACAGCAAATACAGTTATTTCGAGAACATCATCAATGCGTCGAAATGGTATTTTGCCGACAATATGTCGAAACTGGGCAAGCCGGTTGATAGAAGCCTGTGGTATATGACTCCCCAGACCGTGAATGCCTACTACAATCCCACCACCAATGAAATATGCTTCCCCGCCGGAATCCTGCAGCCGCCGTTCTACAATTCTGATGCGGACGATGCCGTCAACTACGGCGCAATCGGCGTTGTGATAAGCCACGAGATGACTCACGGCTTCGATGATCAGGGAAGGCTGTTCGACAAGGTTGGCAATATGAACAACTGGTGGACCGACGAGGATGCTTCCGCCTTCAGCGCCAGAACTGCAAAACTCGTGGAACAATTCAATCAGGTTGAGGTTCTTCCAGGCGTATTTGCCAACGGTTCAGCTACTTTGGGAGAGAATATCGCAGATCAGGGAGGCTTGAGAATCGCCTATACCGCAATGCAAAACTCCTTCGGCGGCAAGCATCCGGAGCCTGTTGACGGCTTCACCGCCGAGCAGCGGTTCTATCTCGCATACGCTACCGTATGGGCTCAGAACATCACGGACGAGGAGATTCAGCACAGGACGCTGGTAGATGTTCATTCCATCGGAGAGAACAGGGTGAACGTGTCAGTTCGCAATCTGCAGACCTTCTTCGATGCATTCGGCATCAAGGAAGGCGAGAAAATGTGGCGCCCCGAAGAAGAACGTGTAATAATCTGGTAAAAATATGGATATGAAGAAGATTATATTTTGCGTAGCTTTTGTTGCGATGCTGGCGCTTGTCTCCTGTGGGCCTGCAAAGACCCCGAAGGAGAGATATATGGAGTTTCTCTATGCGACAATGCCCCTGCCGGACAGCCTTGTCTATCCGCAGGAGTGGTGGGAGGCCAACGTCGATAAGACCATCGAGGTCCGTGAACGTATGAACTGGGGTGTCCCTGAACGGGAATTTGTCCATTTCGTGCTTCCCCTGCGTGTCAACAACGAAGGGCTTGACGATTTCCGTACTGTCTATGCCGATTCCCTCTGCGCGAGGGTGAGCGGTATGACTATGGAGGAGGCCGTACTTGAAATCAACCACTGGTGTCACGAAAGAGTTACTTATCAGCCCTCTGACGGACGGACTTCCGCACCTATGTCAACCATCCGTTACGGCTTCGGCCGTTGCGGTGAGGAGTCCGTTGTCACTGTGGCTGCGTTGAGGGCCGCGGGAATCCCCGCGCGTCAGGTCTATACCCCCAGGTGGGCTCATACGGATGACAACCACGCCTGGGTCGAGGCCTGGGTTGACGGCAAATGGCACTTCCTGGGAGCCTGTGAACCCGAACCCGTCCTCGATATGGGATGGTTCAACTCTCCCGTCTCCCGCGCGATGCTTCTCCACACCAATGTCTATGGAGACTATCGCGGGCCCGAGGAGGTCATCCGCAGGAATGACATCTACACCGAAATCAACCTGATAAACAATTACGTTCCTTCGAGAATCACCTCTGTCACCGTTACCGATGCCCAAGGCAATCCCGTGAAGGATGCGATGGTTGAGTTCAAGATATACAACTATGCCGAGTTCTATACCGTTGCCAGATACACCACGGACGAGTCCGGCAAGGCATCTCTCTGTACCGGACTGGGTGACGTTATGGTCTGGGCCTGGAAAGGCGACAGGTTCGGCCTTGCAAAGGCAGGTTCCGAAAATTCCACTGTGGCTCTGGACCATACCTTCGGCGAGAGCGTAAGTATGGACTTCCATATCATCCCTCCCGTTGACAATCCTCTTCCTTCCAATGCCACGGAGGAGCAGTCCGCCGCAAATGCCCTCCGCCTCAAGCAGGAAGACTCCATCAGGGCCGCGATGCATCCGGGCACAGTCAACCAGGAGACACTGGACGCCTTCGCGCAATTCTGCAGGGCTGGCGGCTCCGCACTGGAGGAGGCCGGGAAAACGGTTCTTGCCAACATCACTCCCAAGGACAGAAGGGACATCCCATACGAAGTTCTCGTGGATGCCGTCAGTGACATATCAAATCCTGACCGATTCATACTCTCCCCCCGCATCGAACTTGAAAAACAGATTCCCTTCCACAAGGAAATCCGCGAGGGTCTGAAAGGTGAGGTGAAGAATTACAAGGAGGCTCTCTTCTGGGTGAAGAGCAACATCAGAATCGTGGATAACCGCAATCCTCAGAAACTCAGGATTCCCCCGGTGGCCGTATGGCGCGGGCGGGTCTGTGACAGGAATTCGCTCGGAATATTCTATGTGGCGGTCTGCCGCTCAATCGGCGTTCCCGCAAGAATCTCCTGGCACAACGGCAACATTCAGGTTTGCCCGGAAGGTCAGTGGCTGGACGTGAATCTCGAGGAGGCGGTCGCCAAGGCAAATCCGAAGGGGTTCCTCAATCTGGACCTCTCCGATACCGGACTTGATGCCGCCTCCGCCTATTTCGGACGTTTCACTGTCAGCAAAATCGAGGAGGGTGTATGCCACCTTATGGATTATGAATACTCCGAGGAGCAGCCCACGAGCCGTATTCCTTTGGAGGAGGGCTACTATTTGGCAGTATCGGGTACACGCCTTTCAGACGGAAGCGTGCTGTGCCATGTCCAGACATTCAACGTGGAGGCGGACAAGACAGTCTCCCAGAAACTTGTGCTCTGGCCTGCCGAAGGTGGGGGAGAGAAGGCCGGTGAGGGCAGTTACATAGTGGCGAGACTTGCCGAAAACGGCGAACCAACCACCCACGCCCTCCGCCAGATGGAGTCAGCCGCCGAGACACTCAACGCCTGGGGAGGGAAGATCATCCTCTACGGCCCCACGGAATCAAGCCTCGGCTTCTACAAAGGATTCATTTCCAACCTGAAGAACGTCTCCTACGAGGTGGATGCCGACAACTCCGTCCTCAAGGAAATCGAGGAGAAATGCAAGGGTGACGCAAGATACCTTCCCTTCGTGGTACTGAAAGACAAAACCGGAAAAGCCCTCTACTTCTCACAAGGATACAACACATCCCTTGAAGTCGGCCTCTCCCAGACAGTGAAATGACATGAACTGCAGGTTTTCACGCATTTTTCTGTGCCTGGGCACCGTCGTGCTGACGACATCCCTGTCCTTCGCGCAACCGCAGCCCTACAAAGGTTGGCCGGGGCATGATGACATATCGAATCTGGAGCAGTGCTTCCTCAATCCTCCCAAGGGCTACGGCAACGTGCCCTTCTACTGGTGGACGGGGGACCCTCTGGGAATGGAACGGCTCAAGGAGCAGCTTGAGATACTTTCCGATGCATCGACCGACGGCCTGAACGTCAGTTACAACCACACCCACGAAGAGGTTGAGGTGGAACTCAATGCGAACGGTCACGGACCTTGCGGACGTGTCAGCGGCGGAGAGCCGAGGGTTATGTCCGATGAATGGTGGAAAATCTGGAACGAATTTTCGGCAGAGTGCGCGAAAAAGGGCATCGGCCTGGGACTGGATGACTACGTGATAGCCTGGCCGAAGAACGGAGAATTCATAGACAGCATACTCCTTCAACCCTCCTTCCGGGACTACCAGGGACTGCTGACGCAGGACAGTACCGGTGCCATCCATACCGAGCCCGCCCCCTGGCTCCACCCCGATTTCGGGAATCAGATTGTTGAGAGGTATTTCCAGCCATTTGTCGATAATATGGACGAAGAGGCCCTGAAGGGGATGAACTATTTCTTTCAGGATGAACTTCAGTACGGCCTTCAGCTCAGGTCGTGGTGCGAGGATATGCCGGAGCAGTTCCTGAAAAGAAAAGGCTATGACATAATGCCGCACCTCTCGGCCCTTTTCATCGAGGATGCCTCGCTGATAGACGAGCAGGCCGCGAAGTACCGTCTGGACTATGCGGAGGTCCTCACCCAACTTGCCGAGGAGAGATATTTCAAGCCGATATATGATTGGAACGCCTCGAAAGGCCTGATTTACGGATGCGACCCCGAAGGCCGCGGACTGAGGCCGTTGCAGTATCTCGACTATTTCCGGGCAACCAGCTGGTTCACGGCACCCGGCAACGACGCTCCCGCCCGCGGTAGCAGTTTCCGACAGACAAAAGTCTCAAGCAGCATCGCGCACCTGTACGGCAGGCCGAGAACCTGGCTTGAGGCATTCCACAGTATGGGGTGGGATGCCAACGGCGCTCTTTTGAAGAGGCAGTTGGACCATCATATAATCGCCGGAGGCAATCTGCTCTGTATGCACGGTCTCTATTACAGCACTCACGGCGGCTGGTGGGAATGGGCTCCGCCCTGCTTCCATTTCAGAATGCCCTACTGGCCCCAGATGAAACTCTGGCTCAAGTATGCCGAGAGGCTCTGCTTTCTTCTCAGTCAGGGAACTCACGTCTGCGACATAGCAGTGATGTATCCCACCGAGACAATGCAGGCCGTACCCGGTACCGATGCGGAGAGTACCTTCGCGGTGTCAGATGCCCTGAGCACGCACGGCCTTGACTACGATTTCATAGATTACCAGTCACTTCAGAAATCCGAAGTGAAGGACGGACACCTCTGTGTCGCCGGCGAGAATTATAAAGTTCTTGTCCTTGCCGACACCCGTGCGATGCACAAGGAAACGTTTGAGAAAATCAAGGAGTTCCGCAAGGCCGGAGGAATCGTGATAGCTGTGGGGTATGTCCTGCCCCGGATAAAGGAGGCTGGAGCGGTCACTGTCGGTGGAGCCTCTTCTCTGCCTGAAGTCATCGTCTCTATGCTCAACCCTGACTTCCGGAGCGGTGAAGGGACAGGCAGAGTCCTCCACAGAAGGATAGGGGAGAAAGACGTCTATATGATTATGGATGTTGAAAAAGGCGACAAAGTCTATTTCCGCTCCAGCGGCAAAGCGGAAAAATGGAATGCTATGAGCGGGAAGGTTGAAACCCTGCCTGTTCTGGAGACGGACGGGGAGGGGACCTGGCTCGGGTATGACGGAGAGAGCGACGGCTCGATGCTGGTGGTATTCTCTCCCGGCGACCCCGTTTGTGCAAAGGAGCAGAAGGGGAACGTTTCAGAGACTCAGCAGCGTGTGTCAGGCGATTGGGATGTCACATTCATTCCCACTATGGACAACAAATGGGGTGATTTCCGCCTGCCCGCTTTTGACGGATATATAGGAGTGGAGGCCCGTGAGATGAGATATTTCACCGACGTGAACAGTGTCAACTGGGGCAAAGTCCCGAATGACGCATACGGCTACGGCCCCTATATGGAGACCTGTGACGTGGATTCGGCGGAAGACCTCGATGCCTTCCTCTTCTCCGGAATGAAGGGGGCCGCGTGGAGACCGTATGTCTGGTCCTGGCAGTATGGAGTCCGGGACAATCCCGGCAGCCAGGGATGGCACGGCCTCAAGAGCAGGGTGGATTCCCGATTCCTGATTCTCGACAAGGGAACCCATCAGATATTCCGTACCAACGTGCTGGCTCCCCGCAAAGGGAGATACCGTATCTGTTTGGAAGGCGTTGCTCCTGCACGGATTCTGATTGACGGCAAAGTCGTTTCCGAGAAGGAAATCACTCTCAAGTCGGGCTGGCACCGTCTGGTGGTTGCATACGCAAACACGGTCAGGACAGACTATTCTCTTGCCGGAATGAGGGGCTCCTCCATAGACCGTCGCGACAGGAGTATGGTGATGCTTTATCCCGTTTCCGCCCCACAGCCCATAGACCGCGGGATGTATGACAGCATAGTCGCTTCGAAGTGGTACGGTACGGACCATCTGAAGTATGACATATTTACGGACGGCAGGGAGTGGAACTATCAGTTCGAGACGGCTCCCGGCACAAAATCAATGACATTCTCCGTCAACGGTTCCGTCAAGGAGATACTTGTGGACGGGAGGAAGGTGCCGTATGCTGCCGAAGAAGGACAGGTCAGAATCGGGTTGCAGGAGGTGAACCTCGGGACAAGCATCGTGAACGTGACCGGCGTTCCGGATCCCGGATGCCCCGGTCCCGCTTTCTTTGAGACGCCCGTCGGTATGGAGTGTGAGGGAGGGCGTATGCCCGAAGGGGACTGGACACAGTTCGGCGCTCTGAAATTCTTTTCAGGTGCAGTGAAATATGCCAGAGATGTGACTCTCTCCGATGTTGACGGGGAGGTGACGCTCGACCTCGGGGATATTGATGCAACCTGCGAAGTCTGCGTCAATGGCTCTCTTGTTGGAGCTCTTATAGGAAAACCTTACAGGATTGACGTGACCTCTCTGGTCCGTGAAGGCTCCAACAGGATTGAGGTGACGGTCTATAGCACTCTTGCCAACCACTATATCACAATACCTTCTCCGTACAAGGGGCAGCCCAGGGCCGGACTGCTCGGTCCTGTCAAAATTATGTTAAAAAAGTGAGGGAAAAGTATTGTATAAGGAAATTTTTTTTAAATTTGTTTGAATAATGTTGTGAAACCAGTGTTTTTATTAAAAAAATAACTATTAACCAACTAAATCATTAATGTATGAAGAATGCTAGAATGATTGGTCTTCGCTCCATCCTTGCGGCTGCGGCTCTCCTGCTGACGACGGCAGTTTTCGCCCAGAGCCTCAATGTCAAGGGTGTTGTGAAAGATCCTGATGGCGCTCCCCTTCCGGGAGCAACCGTATTCGTACCGGGTACGAACAACGGTGTCGTCACAGACGTGGACGGAAACTTTACTATTCAGGTTCCGGCCAATTCAAATCTGGAGGTATCTTTCGTGGGTTATACCACAAAGACCATCAAGGTCGGTACATCCGCTCCTTTCCAGACAGTAGTACTCGAAGACTCTGAACAGCTGACAGAGGCTGTCGTAACGGCTCTCGGCGTTGCCCGTGAGAAGAAGACGGTCGGTTATGCGATTCAGGACGTGAAGGGTGACGCCCTTCTCGCCTCCCACGAGACAAACATCACCAATGCCCTTACCGGTAAGGTAGCCGGTGTTGATATCGTCCGTTCATCCAACGGTCCCGGTGCATCATCCAAGATTATCCTTCGTGGTAACAACTCCCTTACCGGTCTCAACCAGCCTCTGATCGTTGTGGACGGTGTTCCTATGGACAACTTCGTAGGTGCCAGCAACAATGACTTCTGGAACCCTTCTGCCGATATGGGTAGCGGTCTGCAGGACATCAACCCTGAGGATGTCGAGTCAATGACAGTCCTCAAAGGTGCGTCAGCAGCCGCTCTTTACGGTTCACGTGCAGGTAACGGTGTCATTATGATCACCACCAAGAAGGGTCGTCAGAACCAGGGTCTCGGTATCACCATCACCGGTACAGTCGCCGCCACCACTGAATTCACCCGTCCCCAGATGCAGAACAAATACGCGCAGGGTACTCTCGGTGAGTTCAACAACCAGTCCTTCGAAAACTGGGGGCCCGAAATCACAGGACAGAGAGTGGAGAAGTGGAACGGTGAGAATGATAACCTCGCCGCTTTTGACAACGTGAACGGTTTCTTCGATACGGGCATCACTGATACCGAGAACGTCACCTTCTCGCAGCAGTACGGCAAGACCGGCATCTATGCTTCCTGGACCCGTATGAACGATGTAAGCCAGGTTCCCGGCGCCACTCTCAAGCGTAACAACTTCATGCTCCGCGGAACTTCCACCTTCGGAAAGAACGACAAGTGGCATTTTGACGCAAAGGTTCAGTATATCAGGACTCAGGCCAACAACCGTCCTATCTCCGGTTCCAACGTCAACGCCAACTATATGCTGAAGATGTACACAACTCCCGTTTCAGTCAACATCCTTGATTTCAAGGACGCTGTTGATGCCAACGGAGAGATGTTCTATTTCGGCCCCGCTGACAGAACCGGTTCCAACCCCTGGTGGTATGCCAAGTACAGCACCAACCAGGACGTCCGTAACCGTTTCCTGATGACAGCTTCCCTCAAGTATGACTTCACGGAGTGGCTGGACCTCGAACTCAAGGCCGGTACCGATATGTACTTCACCGAGACAGAGTCCAAGTTCTATGCAGGCAACAAAATCGCCGGCAGCGCCACGGGTTCATACAGTATGGGTGAGAGCCGCTTCTATGAGAACAACTTCTCATTCCTGCTCAAAGCTCACAAGGACAACCTCTGGGGTGACTTCGGCGGTTCCGTCCAGATTGGCGGTAACCTTATGGACAGGGAAAGCCGTGGAATGTCATCTTCACAGAGCCAGCTTCTCGTTCCCAACGTATTTGACCTGAACAACGCCAAGAGTGACAAGCCTTCAGTTTCCGAAAGCTATTCACACCGCAAGATGAACTCCATCTACGGTCAGCTTTCTCTCAACTACGGCGGCTGGATTTTCCTTGACGGAACATTCCGTAACGACTGGACTTCAACCCTGAGCCCCAAGAACCGTTCATACCTCTACCCTTCAGTTTCACTCTCCTGGGTAATCAGCGATATGGTCAACAAATACAGCGCAATGCCCGAGTGGTTCACATACGCCAAGGTTCGCGCATCTCTCGCTGAGGTAGGTAACGATATGGACCCCTATCAGCTCTACAACGTCTATACTATGGGAACTGACCCCAAGAGCAGGCCTACTCTGAATCCAGGCAGCACCCTTTATGATGATAACGTGAAGAACGAGCTCATCAAATCCTGGGAGGCCGGTGCCGACATCCGCTTCTTCGACAACAGACTCGGTTTCGACTTCACCTGGTACAAGTCAAACGCCACCAATCAGCTGATCAACCTGCCCATCGCGTCCGTTGCATACAGCAACAAGAAGATCAACGCCGGTGACATCCAGAACCAGGGCTTCGAGCTCGTGCTCAACGCAGTTCCCGTAAAGAGCCGTAACTTCCAGTGGAACACCAACCTCAACTTCTCAACCAACGAGAACAAGATTCTTGCTCTTGCTGACGGTGTCAGCGAGTACAGCCTCGGCGGTTACGACAAACTGAGAATCGTTGCCAAGGTAGGCGGTGAGTACGGTGATATCTACGGTACCAAATACACCCGCGTAGAGGATGAAAGCAGCCCTTACTACGGCAAACTCATTCTCAACAATGACGGACTTCCCACATCTGACGGCAACAGCTACTATCTGGGCAACCAGAACTCAAAGTGCAACCTCGGATGGAACAACAGCTTCACCTGGAAAGACCTCACTTTCAGCTTCCAGTTTGACGCCCGCATCGGCGGAAAGATTTTCTCCGGAACTCTCGGAGCAATGGAAAACGTCGGTACTGCAGCCTGGACTGTTGACGGACGCGAGTCTATGATTGTTGACGGTGTAGTCAAGGACGGTGACACTTACAAGGCCAATACAATCGCAACCACAGCTCAGAAATACTGGCAGCAAGTTGCGGGCCGTGCAGGTTCCAACCTCGGTATCACAGAAGAGAACCTCTACGACGCAACCAACGTACGTCTGCGTAACGTATCAATCTCCTACGGTCTGCCCAAGAGACTCCTGAGCAAGGGCAACGTATTCCAGTCCGTAAGATTCGGTTTCTCCTGCACCAACGTTGCAATGATCTACAGCCAGATGAGAGGACTCGACCCCGAGTCTATCTTCGCCACTTCCACCAACGCCTACGGTTTCGAGTACGGTGCTGCTCCTACCTCACGTTGCTATGTATTTAATGTTTCACTCGGATTCTAAAATTGCGCAAATATGAAAACCAAAAGAATACTTGCATTTGTCCTCGGAGCAATGGTGGCAGTTTCCTGCTCAGACTTCGAAGAGATCAATCACAATCCGAAGGCAGTAAACGCACAAGATGCAAAGCCCTACTGGGCTCTCAACAAATCCATCATCGCCGACCAGCAGAACCCTAACGACGCCGAGCGTGTATTCGTTCTCTATTGGGCCGACATCGCACGTCAGGACGGTGAGAATGGAGGCCGTTCCAACGGTCGTTCCAATGACGAGTGGGCAGGCTGCCTTTACAATCTTACAATGAACTGTGTGACATCCGCGACAAACGCTGTCAAGCTTGTTGACGAGCAGTTGCCTGACCTTTCCGGCCACGAGGCGGAGTTCTTCCCCAACGTGAAGGCCGCCTCCCGCATCTGGAGAGTATATCTGATGACTGAGTTCGTTGACTCTTTCGGTTCATTCACGACCGATTTCGAGGGTACAACTCCTCAGTACCAGAGTGTCGAGGAGTGCTACAAGTTTATGTTCAAAGAACTTGCAGAAGCTGTCGCCGATATCAACGTCAATGCTACGGCTTCTTCTGATGCTGAGAAGAACGGAGACCCCGCCTATGCTTTCGATCCCGTAAAATGGAAGAACTTCGGTATCTCTATGTGGATGCGTATCGCAATGCGTCTTTCAGAGGTTGATGCCGTCACCGCCAAGGCTGAGTTTACAAAAGCCGCAGCAGCCGGTACAGGTATCGTAACTGTTGACGGCACTTTCAGAATTCAGGAAGACAACGGCTGGAACGACCTTTCAGGCGTTATGAGCCGTACCTGGGACTGGCAGAGCCTTTCAGCTACTATGGCCAATCTTACCACCAACCTTGGTGGCGCAAAGGCTCTCGACATTGTTGCCGACAAGGACGGACGTTTCTACAAGAGCAAACCCGATGAGGACAAGATTGCTCAGTATAAGTCCCGCATCAAGGATGCCAATAAGT
This sequence comes from Bacteroidales bacterium, assembly GCA_045617505.1. Classification (GTDB taxonomy): domain Bacteria; phylum Bacteroidota; class Bacteroidia; order Bacteroidales; family UBA932; genus Cacconaster. The sequence continues at coordinate 12,630 of JAZLIS010000139.1, forward strand.
ATCTTGGAGTGCATATGACTGGTGGCACTGGTGATTTGTATGAGGAATACACCGATAACCCTACTCAGGGCTTCTTCTTCGATGGTCTTCCCGAGTATTTCGATCCCAGGCTTATGGCTTACTATTGCCTCCCCGGAGACTATGACAATCGCAAGGAGACGGGCTACTGCACCTTCCCCAGTGTTGATGGTGGAGCTTTCGAAGCGCCCAGCCTTAAGGAAGTCAAGATGTCTCTTGACGAAAATACTTATACATTTGACGTGAGGTATGCTGTCAACGGACTTTATTGTGGATTCAGTGGCGATGACAAGGCTGTCAGCAATGGCTTTATCGATCCCAATGGTGGCGGATATGGCAAATACTATCCTTCTCTTCAGGAAAGATATCGCAACAACAGCGAGTACCGTGTATTCTTCGGTCCTTGGGAGACATACTTCCTTATGGCTGAAGCTGCACTTCGCGGATGGATTGGCAGCCAAGCCGATGCGAAGACCAACTATTATAACGGTATCAAGGCAAGTTTCGATTATCTGGGTCTCTCTTCATACTATGATGCATATGTAGATCCCGATTGCACCAACCACAACCGTGTGGGTGTTTCAGTCAATTTCGATGACGACACCGATCCTGCGGACTACCCGATTGATTACTATGAGCCTGAGAAGCTTAAAATTCAGTCTATGACCTACCACTATCCTGTAGCGTCAAAGACCGTTTACGGAAAGGCAATCAACGACAAACTGACAAAGATCATCACTCAGAAGTACATTGCCAACACTCCTTGGCTTCCTCTTGAGAACTGGTCTGACCATCGTCGTACCGGGCTTCCTTTCTTTGAAATCCCTGTAAGCTCTACTGAGTTCCCGTTCCTTGACGGTTGGACAAAGGATTCTTACAAGACAGGACAGAAGGTCGGTTTCTACGCACAGCGTATGAACTATCCCGCCAAGTTCAACAATGCAAGTCCTGAGCAATATCAGCACGCTCTTGAACTTATGGGTATGACAGGCGGAGAGAACACAATCACTCCTCTTTGGTGGGCAAAGAAGTAATATCTGAACCTTATATCAATTTGAAAGAGCCGGCTTTGCCCGGCTCTTTTTTGTGTATTTTCGTTATATTTGTAAAAATGTATTGTTATGCCTGTTGTAGCTGAATTTTTTGGTATTTACATTTATCTGCGGTTCCTTGACCACAACCCTCCTCATTTTCACGCGAAATATGGAAATCAGGAAGTGATAATTGACATTGAGAATGGAACTGTAAAAGGAGAGATGTCCGAAAGGGCTCTCAGATTGGTTTTGGAGTGGCTTTCAATATATCGGGAAGATATTATGAAGGCTTGGAAGAAAGCTGCAAACGGAGAACAACCCGGTAAAGTTGAACCCTTAAAATAGATTGATATGCTGAGGATTACTTCGGCTGATTACCTGCGGGAATACAAGATTTGTGTCTGTTTCAATGACGGAGTGAAAAAGATATTTGATTTTCTTCCGGTAATTGAAAGATATACCGTGTTCAAGGTATTGAAGGACATAGAATTGCTTAAGAATTTCAACGTGACGGATACTCTGGAGTGGAACAACGGAGAATTGGATATTGCCCCGGAGTATATATATAAGAATGGAATTTCTGCATAACTGATAAACAACGGCAATGAAAAGGCATTTCAGTATGGCGGTAGCGCTGCTTCTTTCTCTGGAGATGACCGCGCAGGAGAAGATTTTCCTCTTTGACGACTTCAAGCCGGCCGTATTTCTGATGAAACACAACGTCAGGACCAGAGCCGATTTCAATTTCGACACCAGAGGGCAGGGCATCTATTTCATTCAGGACGGGACGGTGATGGAACTGACAAATGCTCAGGAAATTGATACCGTCTATGCCGACGGTCGCAGGTTCGTATGGAAGAATGACTGCCTCTGCGAATATGTTCCGAAAGAATACGGGGAGGTCTATGTCAACTGGAAGTTCAGGGACTCTTTCGTTGGAAAGACGGGTGCGTTCGGTACGACCACCCAGGGAAAGGTCGAGGTGATGCGGGTTCCCGGCATCAACTCCGAATACTCCGCGGACAACATCGGGCTGTACTCTGACAAGACAGACGTGTGGAGCGTAAAGAACGAGAACACCTATTTCTTTGTCCGGCAGGGGAAGGAGTACAGGATTCACCGTCCGTCCGACCTGACGAAAGCATTCCCCGGCAAGGGGAAGGAAATCAAGAAATTCCTCAAGTCGCACAACTATACTCTGAACAATGCCGACCAGCTCTTCAACACCTTGAATTACATCTGTACCGGCACCGAGCCCGGGTTTGCAAAGAAGGACCTGATAGGATGCTGGTGCGTGAATACGGAAAACAACGACGTGCCTTCCCACGTGATATGTTTCGTTGACGAAAACACGGTGGTGTTCTACAACGAGACCGGCACCAGCCGTATGTTCCACGAAGTCGTGGGGCTGGAGGTTCCCGGTTTCACCGGGTTGTTCTATTGTCCTATGGATGACCAGACCTTCGGATATACTTTCGAGAACGGAACGGTCCGCTGCACGAATGGTGAAATTTTCCGTTTTACTTCAAAGGGACATCTCAAGCCGGAAGGCTCGACCCTGTATTATCAGAAATTCGACCGGAGGAATTTCGCCGAGGTAATTGAGGATCCGAGAGAAAGTTTCGGAATAAGGCCTAAATATTGATTGGTGAAACGTTGGTCCATATTTCTCTGCCTGATTGCGGCTTCCGCCTGCTCTCCCCGAAATGTCATCCAGTCCGGGGACTACCCTCTCATAACGCCTGACTATATCAGTGTCACGGTTCCGGAGGGCATCGCGGACCTCAATTTCAAGATGTCCGACGGTCGGGAGTTCAAGGTTGAGCGTTCGCGGCAGGGTGACACAATTTGGACACGGGTGACTGCCTGGGAGAAGGGTTCGGAGGATGCGGTGGCCTACGCCCCGTTTCCTGTAATTGTGTCCGGGGACCCGATAGACCCTTATATAGCATACAGACTGATTGAGCCCGGCTATGAGAACTGGCACGATATGGGAATCTACCAGCGGGAACTCGCTTCATACAGGGAAACCCCTGTGGCAACGAATCAGATAAACCATCGCGGCTGCGTCAACTGCCATAATTTTTATGCCTCCAGTCCCGACAGGTTCCTGTTCCACGCCCGTGGCGAAGGGGGTGGGACTGTGTTTGTCGATGGTGACAACGTCAAACTGGTGAATCTCACCAAGGTCGGAGCCGGGAAGCAGGGCGTGTATCCATCCTGGCATCCGGGAGGCCGGTACGTGGCTTTCGCCTCCTGCAAGACATACCAGCGCTTCTCCGTCGGGGATAGTCAGCCCATAGAGGTGTTTGACGAGACCTCCGACATAATCCTGATGGATACGGTGACTGACTCCACCTGGTGCATTCCGGGGCTGGCGGAAGCCGGCAAACTGGAGACGTTCCCCCACTGGTCGCCCCAAGGGGACAGACTCTATTTCTGCTGCGCTGAAGGAGATTCCATATACTGCGAGGACAGGGGAAACATCCATTATGCCCTGAAGTCCGTCGATTTCAAGGACGGAAACTTCTCCGGGGAGATTCGCACTCTCTGGCAGAGTGACAGCGCATCCGTATCGTTTCCAAGAATCAGCGGCAAGTGGCTTCTTTTCACCAAATCCGCTTACGGGACTTTTCCCATCTGGCACAGGGAGGCAGACCTGTATCTTATGAATCTTGAGACTGGGGATGTGCGTGCCGTTGAAGAACTCAACAGCTCCGACACCGAAAGTTACCACAGCTGGTCCACAAACGGCTCCTGGGTTGTCTTCAGCAGCAGGAGAATCGACGGCCGCTACACACGACTTTACATCTCCCATTTCGACGGGGAAGGACATTTCAGCAAACCGTTCCTTCTTCCGCAGAAGAATTACGAGCACAACCAGATGAGGCTCCAATCATACAATATTCCCGAATTCGTCACCGGAAAGGTTGAAAACAGGGTCGGACAGTACAAGAAACTTTTCCGCCGATGAAGATGAAGAAGTTCATATTCCCGGTGCTGCTCGCCGTCACGGTATTCTTCGTGAGCATCTGCTGCCAGAGGTTCACCATCCTCCGTCAGGAGGGTCTTGGTCTCTTCCTGCTTACCCCCGATTTCTTCAGGGACCTTCTGTTCGACCCGTTCCCTCTGTCGAACCTCGCGGGGAGTTTTCTGGTCCAGTACTACGACAATTTTTATGTCGGTGCGGCTGTGATTGCCGTAATGGTACTGATCATATATTTCATAGCCAAGGCCTTTTTCAAAAAGTTGGGCATTGACGTGGAGACCGTTGCAGTGATTTGCGCCTGCACGGGCTGGTTCTTCATCGCCCGGGCGGCAAATCCCTCGATGGGTATGGCAATCATCTTCTGCTCCACCGCGGCGCTGGCGGTGGCTTCCATTGTCCGTCATTTCTTCAGGAAGGAGAAAGGAAGGACTCTGCCCCGTTGGATAGATACTCCAGCCGGAATCGTTGTCTTGTGTGCCGTATCGGTTGTCATCTGGAAAAGTCCGTTCATCAGGGAGGGGGAGAAGTGGAGTAAAATTGAATTCGCCGCAGTGCAGGGAGAGTGGAAATATCTTCTTCGGGTTGCTTCTGTCAAGGAGGCGGAGAAGGATATTCAGGTGGTTCCTTTCGCTCTGCTTGCCCTCAATGCCCAGGGTCGGATGGCCGAAGAGATGGTGAAATATCCCGTTATGGAGAAATTCGGCCTGGATTTCGGAGAAGAGGTTTCGTATAGGAGAAGCCTTTTTGATGCAGTGCTCTACAGCAATCTGGGATGCCATAACGAGGCGGTCCACAGGATTCATCAGTGTGGGGATTTCCTTCCGCACTGCACCAGTTTCAGGACGCTCAGGATGCTCATCAAGGAAAATCACGCACTTGGAGACTCTCTTCTGGTAGTGAAATACTGCGACATACTGGACAGAAGCCTTACCCATCACGAATTTGTCACCTATTTCAGGGAGAATCCCTGCCCACAGCGCACGCACAACACCCCTGCAGAGAGTGCCGCCGCTCCTCTCATCGTGACCAGCGACCCGATGGGAATAATGCTCCAGATGGGCCGTGCTGACATCAGCAACCCTATGGTGATGGACAGATACTACGCATATTACAAAATCCGTGAATTTTTCACTAAAAAGTAACGATATATGAAGCGCTACCTATTGATTGTCATCGCATTGACTGTTTCTGCCCTCTCTTATGGGCAGTCTGTTCAGAGTGAGACTCCGGAGCAGAAGGCCGCCCGTATGGAGTGGTTCTCCAACGCAAAACTTGGAATTTTCATCCACTGGGGCATCTATTCCCGTGGGGACTGGTCCGAAAGCTGGGCATTCCACAACAAGCGCGTGAGCCTTGAGGATTACTTCGCCCAGAAGAAGGATTTCACCGCAGAAAAATATGACCCCAGGGAGTGGGTTTCGCTGATTCGCGAGAGCGGGGCGAAATATACCGTAATCACGACGAAGCATCACGACGGAGTAGCGCTGTGGGACACGAAGGCCGGAGAGGTGAGCACCGTGAAAAGTTGTGCGGCACACCGCGATGTCCTCACCCCCTTTGTCGATGAGGTGCGCCGTCAGGGCGGTCTCAAACTCGGCCTCTATTACTCCCTGATAGACTGGCCGAGAGAGGATTATCCCAACATTTTCCGGGAAGGTCCTGCGAAGTACGACATAAACGCCGAGCCGGAGAGGTGGCAGCATTTCTGCGATTTCAACTTCGCGCAGATGAAGGAGCTCAACGATGCCTATCATCCTGACCTCTACTGGTTTGACGGTGACTGGGAGTTCAGCTCCGAGCAGTGGAGGGCCCCGCAGTTGCTTGAGATGGTCCGCAAGACCAATCCGGGTGTGATTGTCAACTCCCGAATCCAGGGGAACGGTGACTATGCCACTCCCGAACTGGGCGTTCCGGTTGTGAAGCCTGCCGACAAATGGTGGGAGACCTGTATGACAATCAACGATTCGTGGGGATTCCGGAAGCAGGACACCGAATACAAGTCCGATATGACGCTCCTGCGTATGCTTGTAAGTTGTATGTCCCTCGGCGGCAACCTTCTGCTTGACATAGGCCCCCGCGCGGACGGAACGATTCCTCAGGAGGAGGTGGATGCCCTGAAGACCATCGGCAAGTGGATAAAGAAACACGAAGAGGCTGTCTATCCCACCCGTGCCGGTATTCCGGAAGGTCACGTGCAGGGTTACACCACCCTCAATCAGGCGGGTGACGTGCTCTATGTCTATCTTCCCTACACTCCTAACGAGTCTGTCGAGGTGAGAGGTCTCAAGACCCATATCAAGAAGGTGAGGGTCGTGGGAACCGACCGTACCCTTGACTGGAATCTCTACAATGACATCGACTGGAGCGAGGTTCCGGGAGTATATTACATCAATGTTCCGAAGGATGTCCTTGACGAGCATATCACAGTCCTTGCACTCGAACTGGAAGGCCCGCTGAATCTTTACAGGGGCTCCGGTCAGGTGATGAGTTTCAACAACTATTAGAATTATGAAAAGATTAGCTTTGATTCTGGCGCTGTTCCTTCCGGTCCTTGCGATATCGGAGACACTGCCGCGCGTCTATGACGCCCAACGTACAGGTGAGAAAATGAAGATTGACGGTCGCCTGACCGAGAAATCGTGGAACACCGTCTCTTTCAGCGAAGACTTCCCCGACATGCGCGGTTTCGACTTCCCGACTCCTGCGATGAAGACCAACGTAAAGATGCTCTGGGACAATGAATGTCTTTACATCGGGGCCCGCCTTGAAGAGAAAAACATCACGGGAGACATCACGAAAAGGGACGACATAATCTGGAAAAACAATGATTTTGAGGTCTTTATCGATCCATATAGCGACGGCAAACTCTACTACGAGATAGAGAACAATGCCCTCGGGACGATTATGGACCTTCTGATGGACAAG
>JAZLIS010000140.1:0-2236 GCA_045617505.1 Bacteroidales bacterium
GGCTTCCATTACGGCCTTGTCGTTTTCTTGATGGGCTTTGCGGAGTTCTGGCGGCATTGTGAGTTCGTCATAAAGGTCGGCAAGGGAGCAGTCGGGGTGTTTGGCGCGGGCATCGAGGATGGCCTGGGCGGTTTGCTCGATTTTGGATTTCTGAGCGTCGGTGGGTGTTGGCCAGGGGAAGTTGTTGTAGACGGCTGGAGAGTAACTATATCGCATCTCTAATCTTCCACATACTATCCTCATCCAAGACATATGGACATTGGATATGAGGACACCAAACATAAACATTGAAGCATCAGGAACAATATAAAGTTTATTGCTGGCAATAAGTTGTGGGTCCAGATATCCGATAGGCACATAGCGTCTTCTTTCCGAAGATACTTCAGGTACAGCAAGATACTTGGTAGTTGGTTGTCGCCGCTGCGTGAATAACATCGGAATATCGGCATCTCTTTGCACAGAACTTGTGGGGCTTTTTCTCCTTGTCTCTGCGACATTGTAAATACGCTCCATTATTTCCGGTATATGACGATATGAGGATGGCGAGATGTTTTCCAACCATAGGCAATACCTGAGTTTGTTGTTTATAAAATCATCGGAGCCAACATATCTACGAATAAAATTATTGGCTTCAGGATATTTTGTAACAATTCCATTTCTTTCTTCTTCTGTCAGAATGAGAAAGCCACCGTCTGTCGGTTGGCTACCCTTGCTCATCTTCGGCATACCATCCGTAAGGCTTTCACCTCTGTTCTGAATAAAAACATTCGGTGCTCCAAGAAGATATCCATTGATATTGTCCACAATGGACATTCGTGAATCGTTAGGGAAAATCTTTTTCAGAACATCAGTGTGATTGCAAGAGAAACCGATGATTACACAATGGACATGTGCTTTTAGGGATGCTTCACTATCCCACCTGAAGGTGTGATATGCAAATTGAATCTCTATATTATAAATATCGAACAGAGGCTGCCACATTGTGGCCACTGATTCACCTTGTACAATTGAGTTTGTCGAAACGAATGCACATTGGATATTACGATTATCACTATCTAGAATATAATCGACGGATTTTTTATACCAAGAAGCTACATAATCCAGTTTGCCATAGTTCTTAAATCCTGTGAAGACAATATCCATATCTTCAGCTTGGCTTTTTGATCTCCATTGATGTCCCACAAATGGCGGATTCCCCATTATGTAGTTCAGTTCTGATGCTGGTACAACTTCGTTCCAATCAATCCGGAGCGCATTGCCTTCCTTGATATTGTTGTATGACTTCAGCGGCAAGAAGTCCAGGTTGATGTGCAGCATCCTTTCGGTCTCGGCCATCATCTGGGCTTCTGCTATCCAGAGGGCGGTTGTGGCGGTGGCCACGGCGAAGTCATTTATCTCGATACCGTAGAACTGGTGGATATCAACCTTGATAGGGTTGAAGAGGTCTCCGATTATGGACATCGCCTCATTCTCCAGACGCCTGAGTGAAAGGTAAGTTTCCGTGAGGAAGTTGCCACTGCCGCAGGCAGGGTCGAGGAATTTGAGCGAGGCGAGTTTGTCCTGGTACTCTCTGGCTTTCTGTACCCGTTTCTTCTCGATAGGTTCTGACTTGATTGCCTCCAATTCTTCTTTGAGGTCATCCAAGAACAGCGGGTTGATTACCTTGTGGATGTTCTCGATGCTGGTGTAGTGCATTCCTCCGCTGCGGCGTGTCTCGGGATTCAGGGTGCTCTCGAACACGGCTCCGAATATGGTAGGGCTTATCTGGCTCCAGTCGAAGTCGTCGCTGGCGTGCTTGAGCACCAGTTCGGCAAGCGTATCGTTGAAACGGGGAATCTCTATGTTTCTGTCTGCGAACAGCCCTCCATTGCAATAGGGGAATGCCTTGAGACTGTCATCCAAATATGGATCTCTTTCTTCGACAGGAGTATTCAGAACCTCGAACAACTCTATGAGGCCTTTGCGCATCTCTCCCTTGCCCGGCTTGAACTGTGCCAGGTAGTCGTGGAACATACTGCGTTTCTCTCCGAAGAGTCCGGCATCCTCGGCATAGAGGCAGAACACCAGACGGACGCAGAGGACATTGAGGCTCTTGAGGGTCTGGGGGTCATCGGGATTGATGTACTGCTTAAGGAATTCGTCATATATCTGGCCGATGATTTCTCCTGCCTGAAGGGAGACCTCCATTTCTTTCTTGAGGTGTTCGTTGCCCTGCTCTACGAGGAACTGGAGGCGG
>JAZLIS010000141.1:0-19841 GCA_045617505.1 Bacteroidales bacterium
GCCAAAGCCCAGTCATATAGATATTTGGAAACTTTCTCCTCGTGTCCTGAAGGACGGGGAATCTGAGTCAGCCGGTAGAAATTGTTCCAGACAACTGCAGGCTGTAAGTCTTTAATTGATGCCATAATATTAGTAGTATTAGAATTTGCACATTTTGACAAATGTAACGATAATTTGCTAACTTTGCAATCCGACGAAACAAATCAAATCACAATAATATGTTCAAGAACCAACCCAAAGGACTTTTCGCACTGGCACTTGCCAACACCGGTGAAAGGTTCGGCTATTACACGATGCTCGCCATCTTCGCGCTGTTCATGCAGGCGAAATTCGGCTGGAACGAGGCTGTTGCAGGACAGGTTTACGCCATTTTCCTGGCAGCCGTTTACTTCATGCCTATGGTCGGCGGCCTTATCGCCGACAAGATAGGTTACGGAAAATGCGTCACGGTAGGTATCTCCGTGATGTTCCTCGGCTATCTGGCCCTGGCCATGCCTACGGGCGTAGACCTCGCGGGAAAGATAACGATGTTTGCAGGCCTCGCTTTCGTGGCGGCCGGAACAGGCCTCTTCAAAGGCAACCTGCAGGTGCTGGTGGGCAATCTTTACGATGACCCGAAATATGCCGACAAGCGCGACAGTGCCTTCAGCCTTTTCTATATGGCCATCAACATAGGCGCAATGTTCGCCCCCGCAATGGCAAAGGCCATCACAAACTGGCAGCTTGGAAAATCAGGCTTCGTATATGATGCAGCCAACTTCTCCCCCGACTATCTGGAGGCCCTTTCCGGCGCCTACGGACTGTGCTTCGGAGTGGCCTGTGTTTCACTGATACTTTCAGTGGCCATCTACTTCTGCACACGTAACTGGTGGAAGCACGCCGATGTCAACGAAAAACAGGCCAAGGCCGTTGCCACAGAGCCTGTCGAAGAGCTCACCCCCGCACAGACCAAGAGCCGCATCACAGCCCTCTTTCTGGTGTTTGCAGTAGTGATTTTCTTCTGGATGGCCTTCCACCAGAACGGCTCGGCGCTGACCTTCTTCGCCAAGAAATACACTGACCTCAGCGTAAGCGGAGGCCTTCGCATAGGCTTCAATATCTGGAGCCTCGCCCTGATTGCCGCTTCCGTATATACCCTTTTCGGAGCTTTCCAGAGCACAACGGCAAAAGGCAAGACCATCAGCGGAGCAGCTACCCTGCTTCTCTGGGGCGGAGCGGCTGCGTTATATTCAGCAATGCCTGAACCCCTGGCCTGCCAGCCTTCAGACTTCCAGCAGTTCAACCCCTTCTTCGTGGTTGCGCTTACACCTATATCAATAGCCATCTTCGGAGCCCTCGCCAAGAAGGGCAAGGAGCCTTCAGCCCCCAAGAAAATAGCTCTCGGTATGCTTGTAGCGGCTCTCGGTTTCGTAATCATAACCTTGGCTTCAATGGGTCTGACCTCACCAAAGGATCTCGGTGAAGGCACCCAGAGCATACTCAGCCCCGGCTGGCTCATCAGCACTTACCTCACCCTCACCTTTGCCGAACTGCTGCTCTCCCCTATGGGCATCAGCTTTGTCAGCAAGGTTGCGCCTCCCAAGTACAAAGGCCTGATGATGGGCTGCTGGTTCGGAGCCACCGCCATAGGCAACTACCTCAGTTCCATCCCCTCAATGCTGTGGAACAGGATTCCCCTTATGGCAAACTGGGGCATACTCATCGCCCTCTGCCTCATAAGCGCTGTCGTGATGTTCTCCATAATGAAGAAAGTCGAGGGAGCAACGAAATAGTTGCGTTAGTGCAAAAGCACCTGTGCCGCTTATTGTATTTTGCCGTATTTGATTTCAGCCTTAAAATCATCAAGGATATACAGGAAGCCGTTTTCGTATTCTCCGCTCGACGGATTTTCCAGCAGGGCGAATGTGTCAGATTGGATTACAAGCGACAGGGCCTCTTTGAACGATAGACCGAACTCTTTCATCGCCGCCTCAACAAGGGCAACGGTATGATCCATTATGATTTCCTGTTGAATTTTATTCATATGGCACAAGCAATTTTAAAGATGCCTCGCTCAAAAAACAATACTGAAATGTCCGTTCCTTGAACTTTAATCCTTTGATAAGATTTGTAACGCTGATTATACCCTTCTTGTACTGATTGAAACGGAATCTCAAACCGTCATCTGCAATCGGTCCCATCACGATGTCATATTCATGGCCAAAATCTCGATCTTCCCTATTTCTATATACAAATTCTGCCCACTCATTTGATTCTGTCTCGAATATCTTGATTTTCAGCCCGCACTTAACTGCCTGGTCCTGGTCAAAGGAGAATCTGCTCACAACAGGGGATGATCCGTTTCTCAAAGCAGTTTTTGCGGCCATCTTATCTGCGTGGCTCTTAATGGGAGTCAGGTAAAACCCTCGTCCGAAGTCTTTATATGGTCTGCACTGTTGCAAAATGACTTTCTTCACTGCAACATCGCTCCCATGAAACAGTATCATAGCCCACCTCCCTTTCTCCTGCACAAGATAGTCAAATCATCCAGCGTATCATCCAATGGCAAAGATAACATTGTATCCGCATTGGAGAGATAATAATCTATGCCTCCGAAACGATTCAGATATGCAAAAGCCTGCCGTACGGAAAGGTCGTGACGGCCCGCGAATTCAAAAAGACAAAGAACCAGATCATTAAGGACATCCAAAGAAATCGAAACGTCCGGTATGATTTCATAGGAGATGGAGGCGCCCATCGCCTTGCAGACATTAACCAATGTTCCGATGGTAGGATTGCCGCCCCTCTCAAGCTTGCATACCTGGGACTTGTCCAGATTCAGCATCTCCCCCAGTTCCTCTTGAGTCAACAATTTTGTCTTACGATATGTACTCATGCCAGATCCTATATCCTTCAACCAGGATGTCTTGAGGCCATCCAAATCATATCCGTCAACAAGATGTTTCGTTTTCATATCGCAAATATAGCAAAAATTGAATTATATTGCAACATTATTGGGTGCAGATTACCCGGTACCCAAGCACCTCTGCCGCTTCGGGAACCTGGAGAAAGGGATAAGGTTCCCGAAGCGGCAGGGGCACTTGGGCTCAATAATGAATATAGTTCAGGGGGCAACGGAAAAGTTATATAGCGTTAGGACAACTCGTGAGCATAATTGTGATAATTGCCAAGAATCTGCTCAATATGAATCACTTCCGGACAAGAATCCCAGGAGACTCCCCCACCCATAAGATACCAGTCTCCCCGTTCCTTAACAGGAACCTTCTTCAAACACGGAAAAGCGGAGATCGGCATAACAATGCTTCTGCCATCCACGAGATCCACCTGAAACTTCCCACGTTTAGGGAAGGCAACCGATTTGATTTGCGGAGTAATGCCCCAATATCCTTCGTTTGTCATTTCTTTCTGATTTTAATAATCCTAACCTTTTCGCCTTTCTTAAATATTGCCCATTGTTGCAATAACTGTTCTCTGTAGGCTTGTGTAAGCTCAAGCACCTGCTTCACCTGAGAATCCGTTAAATCTCCCTGCACGGCCACCTCGACTTCAGGCTCCAGCCATATCTTACATAGCCTGACCGAAGCCTTTTTACCAACCTTTCGTCCCACGTGTACATGTGCACGGGATTCGTTGACATCTGTATCCCAAAACAGGAATATCCAGCATATCCCCTTGACGATAAACTCCAATACCTTAGGCATACAAAGACACGTTTAATTTTCAAATATACAAAGATTTTAGCAAGAAACAAGGTTATCTGAAAAGCAGGCCGTTCAAAATTATTCCTCTATTGCAACATCCAGCACCTTAGCCTTGACGGGGTCAAATTGAATGGCTATTCTTTTCCCCGCCTTTGAATAAACATGATTTGATATGCCATCATCCCCTATTTCGAACGAAACGACATCGGCACCATAAAGTATCTGTGCAAGATTAAATAATTCATCACTTATCTTCTCAAATGCAGCTGCACATTCACGGGAGCGATCTGACTGCTCTCCGTACGGTGTCAAGCCAGGCTCTTCAGACAAGAGATAATCATAACAGTGAATCAAGGACTCCTTTGCACCACCAAGGATTGTGTAATATGACTGCAGGACAAACCGTTCCGGAGAGCAATCAAGAGCATCATACCAACCACCAGCGCATCGTCCTCCGGTCAACTTGGTTATATGGTCAACAATCCAGCATGACTGCATCGGATATGGATTCGCGTCACGGGTCTCAGTCCCTATCCAGCATTTGCCGAACAGTTTGGTCTGTGCTTCAGGAGAATATCCACGCTTCTCCCAATCCTGCCACCAACAGGGGTATTTGATTATTACCTGAACTGAAGGATTGACCTCCTTTGCCGGCCTGATAATGTTCTCGGTACACACCTCCATCAACAAAGCACGCCTATACTCTTCCCAGTCATCAATTCCACGTCTGGCCTTATCAGAAGCACAGCTTTCACATTTCTCGTCATGATCTGTAAAGAGAAAGTCATCGATGATAATGATGTCAAAAAGCTGGGCTGCACGTCTGACTTCACCACTGAGTTTCTCTCTTGCCTCACGATTGCTCCAACAGACCTCTATCGGGGACATTTCATCTTCTGATGCAGGGGCAAGGCATGTAGGCGTAATCATACCATTAACTTCAAGGCCTGCCTTGCAGAAATCATCGCGCTCTTCTCGAAGAAGGTCAGTCGGCACAGTTTCTCCATGCCTGTAACTCTCAAGCCACAGTTTCGTGATATGATTGTCATCACACCACCTGACAAGTTTCTTCCTCCCTTTTGTAGTACTCAAGTCATTATTGCAACTCGTAACCTTGCAGCTCATTGAAAAAACATGACCTTGGGCCTGTTCGGGATTTTCATATTCAAACACAAGTTCACCACCCTTGGCCAGTTCCGCATGATGAATTCTCCAGTCATCGATGACTCTTCCATTGAAACTCACCTGCTTGACCGAGGCTGGAACATCGGACAAGTTCTCTGCCTTGATGGTCAGAACATGCCCACCTTGCAGAGTCAGTCTCGCGCTGCTCACACAAGGAGCCCCAAGTTCATACCATCCATCAGCAGGATTGAGCATATACAGGCCAAGCGATGACATAATGTACCATGCACTCATTTGGCCGCAATCTTCATTTCCGTCAAATCCTTTCCGATCAGTCGAGTAGCACCTTGATAAAATTTCGCGGACGCGTGCCTGAGTCTTCTCCGGCTTTCCGATTCTGTTATAAAGATATGCTACATGATGGCTTGTCTCATTGCCATGGATAGAGCGGTTCCCGTTTTCGCCTTTCCAAAAAAGGTTGTTGAAATATGAATCAAGGCGTGATTCCATCACGTCATTGCCACCCATCAATGCAGACAAGCCGTCGACATCATAAGGAATCGCCCATACTGCGGTCTGTGGGGAGCATTCTGTGTAATGAGGGCCAGAAAACGGATCAATCCACGAGCCATCTGCATTCCTCGGGAGAAACATCTTTGACTCGTCATTCCACAGGTTACGATAGTTGTGCGAGCGTTCCTTGAAGTACACAGCATCATCGTTGTGCCCTGTCGCTTCAGCAAGGACAGCAGCCGCCAAATCCTGCAAACCAAAGTCCTGCGTTCTCGACACGGATTCGTTAGTTTCATCAGCGGCTACATAGCCAAGCGTCATATAGCGGGTCAATCCGGCACGGGTCTCGGGTGTATCAGCGAAATCACCACGGTCCTGCCATCGCAAGGCCAAATCGTTAGTTTGCGGTTCCATGGCATTCTTTCTGACTGCCTCGTATGCGGCATCAATGTCAAAGCCTCGGAATCCTTTGGTATAGGCTTCGGCGAGAATGGTTTCGGCAGGTGACCCGACCATAATTCCGGTATATGAAGGATTAGGCCACTTGGGAAGGCGGCCTCCTTCATGATACATTTCGACAAGACTCTGCATCATATCATCTATGCATTCAGGAGCAATAAGCGTCAACAGAGGATGTTCCGCCCTATACGTATCCCACATAGACCAGCAGTTGTACATTATTCCATCATGGATACGGTCGTCAAAAGCCGAATAATATCTGCCATCCTCATCTATCCTTCGGGGATAGAGAAGACAATGATACATAGCAGTGTAGAATATCGTCTTAACATCCTCCGGTGCTTCTATCCGAAGTACCTCGAACTTTTCTTTCCATTGTTGACGGGATTTTCGGGAGACAGATGTGACTGTATTATGTCCAATTTCAGCATGAAGGTTTTCCTCTGCTTGCTCTGCGCTGATCAGAGAGAGCCCTATCCGCACCGTCAATGGGCCTCCTTCACTAAAGGACACGTATCCCTGAACCTCATCTTCTCCATCATTGTCACAGAATGACGACGTGAACGGGCGTGACAATTCCATATAGAAATATCCCTTGAATCCCGGTTTGGGCGTAGTGTGGGAACCATCGAACATATCACTGTTCCAACCGCTTATGCAAAGACCATCATCCGAGAATTCAAGATGACCGGGATGTGGGTGGCAATCGGAGAATTTTCCGTCGGATAACCGCGATGCATCAATTACAAGATTCCGAACATCGGAAAAATCAAATATGGCACTATGTTCCAGTGCCGCGAAACGGGTCTCTATTCCTCCGGCAGAGACATATCCCGAATAAGGAGTATATTCTTCCGCCTCAATCCGGTATCCCCGAGTCTGATAATTCATGTCTGCCGGACCTTTCTGGGGCATCAGTGAAATCTGGCCCCAGTCCCCCATCCATATTGCCGGCTGACGGGATCCGATGAACCCGAGCAATAGACTGTCAGAAGCGTTATAGCTCAAGCAGCTCACCTCATTCAACCTGGTCATCGGGGTCCACTGGGCAGAGCCGAAAGGAACTCCGACATATGGCATTAGCCCACCGTATTCCGTGCCATCGCCTTCTGTGCCAATTATTGAATTGACATAATTCAGCCCGGCATTGTCAGAGCAACCTGCAAGAATGCCAGTCAGGATAGTTATCAGTTCAACAATTCTCCTCATTATACAGACAAAGGCGGATGAAAGAAAACCTCCATCCGCCCAAATTTACATAAATAAATTAGCGTTTCTCTTATTTGACATCACCAAGTCTGTCGCAAGTAACCTTGAGGGTCTTGATATTGAGAGTCAGCTTGTATATACCGCCTTCAGCGACTTTGAACTGAGAGTCTTTCTGCCAATCCTGATCCTTGTAATATGCGGTCCAGTAGTCTTCTGCCTCTTCGTCACGATTGTAGCTAGGAATCCACTCGGTATTGCTGCACATGAACTTAAAGTCGTTGTTGGCTTTGATTTCTCCAATCCAGAAATAGGTTTCTCCATCATATGTAAACATATGCTCAGCACTGGCAAGATCCCAACCCCATGACATTGCACCAATGGGATAAATCAGGGGATAGTCATATGTGGGGTCCTTAAGACACGAGATTGCAAGAGTCTCGGTATTGAGTTCAATGATATATTGTCCAGCCTCAGTGATATCGAACAGAGTATCATCGGATGCACCATCGTCACGATACCTCATCGTCCAATAGTATTCTGCGTTAGGATCCCTGTTGTAGCTGGGAACCCACTGGCTCTGATAGCAGAGGAATTTGAATGTGCCGACATTGAGCCATCCTGCCCAGAAATAATCTTTGTCATTCCAAGTCATCATCGGTTCTGACAGAGTATTGTCCCATCCGCACGCAAAACTGCCGCCTACAGGATACATTCCGGGTGCTTCTACAACCTTCTCGACAGAAACGGTAAGATCAACGATATTGAGAACAATCTGATACTTTCCTGATTCGGGAACTTCAAAGCAGTCATCGGGCTGCCAGTCCTCGGTCTTCTTATAAGCTGTCCAATAGTCCTCGGCATTAACATCACGATTATAGCTGGGAATCCAGTTTACGCCATCATTCTGGCAGAGGAACTTGAAACCATTATTTGCAACGATGTCTCCGGTCCAGTAGTATACGATGCCATCCTCGGTAGTCATTTCTTCAGCCTGCGTAGGATCCCATCCCCATGACATTGCTCCGATAGGATAAATCTTCTCCCATGAAGAAGGGTCAAACTGAGGTTCAGCCGTCACTTTCAATGTCTCAATATTGATTGTAAGAGTATAGATTCCTGAAGCCTCAACTTTCCACTGAGTATCAGGCTCCCAATCCTGCGTCTTGTAATATGCCGTCCAATAGTCCTCGGCGTTCTCATCCCTGTTATATGAGGGCTGCCATGCAGTCTTCTGGCATTCGAACTTAAAGTCCAGACCAGCAGTGATATAACCGGTCCAAGTATACGTTACACCATCTATCGTTTCCATCTCTTCGGCATCCTCAAGATTCCAACCCCACTCCATAGCGCCAACGGGATACAACTTCTGGAAGCCTTCTGAGCAAGGTACAACCTCGACAGTGAGATCCTGGATATTAAGTGTAATGGTATACTGGCCAGGCTTTTCAACCTCGAAACAATCGTCGGGTTGCCAGTCCTCGGTCTTCTTGTAAACAGTCCAGTAGTTCTCGGCATTTGCATCACGATTATAGCTGGGAATCCAGTTTCCGTCATTCTGGCACAGGAATTTGAAACTGTTGTGAGCCTTGAGCATACCGGTCCAGGTATAGACAATACCGTCGTCGGTCTTCATCGCCTCGGCCTTGGTGGGATCCCACTCCCAGTCCATTGCACCGATGGGATAGATGGTCTCATACCCTGCATTGTTCTTTTTTGCAGTGAATTCGACCACATTTGAATATGCTGTCCTTCCTGCTCCTGAGGTCGCCATCACTTTGGCAATAAACGCAATGCCCTCGCTGAGGTCGACCTTGAGAGTGTTTGCAAGGTCACGTACTTCTGCTGAAGTAAAGGTCTTGCTTGTACCATCAACATCAAAATCAGTGCAGTATGCAAATCCTTTGTCTGATGCTGTAGTAATCATAAGGAAGTAAGAGACTGACGTCCCGCCATCAGGGGCTGTCCAACTGAAAGTTATAGCGGGATCGTCCCCATACTCCTCAAACTGGAGATTATTGTTGTCAATGGACAAGACAGGCTCTCCGAGAGGCTTGGTTTCTTCCGCCTTCTTGCAGGATGAAACGAAAAACATTGTCACTACAGACAGAGCTGCAGTAAAAAGAAATAATGATTTTTTCATATCGGTACTGAATTAGTTTCACTTATATCTATAAATACGCACAATTAACGTCAAATGATTAACCGAAGTCGCATTATTTCATATGAATTGCCCTCAGCATCGCCTCATCAGGCTTTCCATCCTTGATGATACCGAAACCGTCCTTGTCATCCTTGTAACACCAGATAGCTCTGGCAATGCCCAGTTCGTCGAAAACCGTTTCCATATCTGAATGCCATGCGAGCCGGTCTTCCGTCGGAGGAGAAGGCAGGCAGCCATATTCTCCACAGTACACCTGCACACCATACTTTGCAGCAACACCAAGAACCTCATTGAAATGCTTGCGGAAAACGGAACGGTCGTATGATTCGCCAATATATCCCTGGACGGCATTCTTGGCCTCCGGCATGCAATGTGCCGAATCAAACTCTTCCTGAGTAATAGTCACACCGGGATAATGCACGGCACCATTGAAATCTCTTTGGCTGGTCCACGATGCCTTGTAATGTGTCAGAAGAAAAGGATTGTAGTAATGGAAGCTGAGGATTATGTTCTTATCGTTCCCCGGCAAATCCAGATACTTGGCTCCGGAGTAGCTCTGGGACGGTGCTGTCCCTATCACTATCACTCTTTCCGGTTCGAGTTCCCTAATGGCCAGGTAACAGTTCTTGACCAGATTATTCCATTCGTCCTTCTTCTGTGTCTGGGGCTCGTTCAAAAGCTCGTAGGCAAGCATATCATTCGGAAAATCATGCAGTTCTTCGCTTATCTTGCGCCAAAGCTCATAAAAATACTCCTGGGCGGCTTTATCGGTAAACAAAGAATTGCTGCCGGAAGTGAAATGATGAGAACGCAAGATGTGCATATCAACGATTACCTTCAACTCGTTCTGCACACAACAATCAATCGTCCATTTCAACAGGTCAAATGCCTTTGCGTCCAGGCTGCCGTCTGTCTTGAACATCTGTTCCTCGTCAATCGGGAGCCTGATATGATCAAAACCATACTCCTTAATTGTCCGGATATCCTTTGCAGTAAAATACCTTGCCCTGGCGTCCCCCCTATGTGTGGACTGAGACAAAAAGTACGCAATATTAACCCCCCGCTTAATGTCAAACACAACAGCATCAACCGGTTCGGCAACAACTTCTCTCGACATACAGGATGTGGCTGCAACCACGCATAAAAAAAAGGCAAAAATCTTTTTCGTATTCATTTATTATTTGACTATGATTGTATTTCCGTCTCTTGTAACTGAAAGACTACGGTCAAGTGAGAGAATTCTCACCAGATCATCTGCCGTTTCACCATTTACAAGAGCGATATGATAATGTGTATCAAGAAGTTCTTCCCGCTCAACGACGACTCTGATACCAAAGATGCGTTCGATGTCGCTGGCGATATGGCCAAGGGTCTCGTTCTTGAAATAGTACTCTCCATTGCGCCACATTCCAGACTTCGACTCAGAGTAGTACTTCTTCAAGGCACCCGTTTCCCTATCAAATGTCAGGCAATCACCCGGGACCATCTCGCATGAAACCTTCTGAGGAAAATGCTCGTTGCTTTCAAATGAAGCTCTTCCTTCATCAAGTGAAATCGATATGGACTTGTCTTCGGCGTAGGATTTCAGATTGAACTTTGTTCCTGTGACATGCAGATGGGCATCATTAACCAGCAGGTCGAAAGGATGCGCCGCATCAGCCTGCACCTCAAAATAACCCTCACCGGTAAAATATACCTGACGGTTTTTTTTAGAAAAAGATGATGGGTACACTATTGTGCTGCCACCATTCAAGGTGACCCGTGTATTGTCAGCAAGGACAACCTGTGTCGTCTGCCCCATGTCAGTGCTCACCTCATTCCAAGAAGGGCTCTCATGACCATGCAACAACAAGAATGCACACAAGCATGCCAATGGCAAAGCAAAGGCCGCAGCAGCCCTGACTGCCCACTGAAGCACACCTGCCCTTTTCCGGGCATCTTGTTCATCAATGCCGGCCATTTTCTTGAACTTCTGAAAAGATTTCCTGGCCATGGCACGTTCGCAAGCAGAACTCTTTTCATCAATGGCATCCCATATTATCTTGTTAAATTCTTCCATATCCTGATATAAGCAATATAAAAAATAAAAGCGGCAAATAATCCTTCAAACTGTCTTTCAACATAGAGAGAGCCAATGCGATATGTTTATTGACCGTATGCACACTCAACCCCAATCTATCAGCTATTTCCTTAGCCTGAAGACCATCCCTTCGGCTAAGCAGGAAAATCTCCTTCCTCCTTGTCGGCATAATCTCAATGACGCTGTCAGCAATGGACTCTATCTCTTTAATGCACTGATTCTGGAATGTCTCTTCCGTCAGATGGGACATCGCCCAGTCTTTATGCTTGAGGATATAGCTCTCTTCTCTGAAAATATCAAGCACTACCCTCTTCGCTGTAACATAAATATATGAATCAATCTGTCCGTCAATCCTCAGTCCTGTCCTGTTACGCCACAATTTCAAAAATACATCCTGAGTAGCATCTTCTGCCTTGACGCGGTCCTGCAGAAGAATGGACGTATAGGTCAGAACCTTGCCGTAGTAAGCAAGATAAAGTTCTTCGAAAGCTTTGATGTTTCCCGCTGAAATGGAACTAATGTCTATGTCTTTATCCATATAATTCCTTGATTGCCAATATTGCAAAATTAAAAAGAGTTTTCATTTATGGCAATCAAAGTGTTTTGTATTCATTACTTAAGCGCAGCGGCACCCGACTCATTGGGCCAACAGGGATTCTGATAGATGACCGAACCGGATACCGTTCCATCTTCGGAAGTCAGAATCATCTCCTGAATACTGATAGGCTGCAGATAATGAGCCATCGCGAAGGTAAGACCGTCATAAGCCTCACTCATCTCTGATTTCTCATAAGGGCGGAGATACTTGCTCCTGGTCGGCGCAGACACATTGGCATCCTGAGATCCATACTTTAACTGACTGCCGTACCACCCTCGCATCTGTCCCCATATCTTGAAACCTTCGATATGGTACGGTGTGTCGATCAGCTGGTCCATAGCGCGCCACCTCTGCAAGTCCATCTCACGCAGTCCTTCGGCCATCAGCTCACATCTACGTTCACGGCGAATGTTATACAGGACAGGGTCGATAAGTTTTCCTGCAGAATATGCTCCCCAATCGTTTGTCGATTCAAGATTCACATCAGTTGCGTCAATTGTCTTGTATATGTCAGTATCCACCTTTGCACGTTCCCTTATGGCCTGCCAGTATCCTATTGCCTTGTTATCAAGCGACCCATTACGTTCATAACTGGCTTCAATGTAATTAAGAAGGGCCTCTACACCGCGGAATGTTATGGAGGCGACATAAGAGCCGGCAATACCTACAAGATGTATCTGATTGAGGGGATTGCCTTTCCTGATAGAGTAACCTGTAGAATACACCCTTGAAAAGTCTGATCCGAACAGATTGGGATAAGGCTCCACAGGAACTGCCTGTGACGCCCCTTCATATTCATCGATGCTGTTCTTCTGTCCGGGTTCCTTGAGGAATACAAAGAGACGTCCATCGCGGTTTTTTCTGACATCCGCGATATATTCATCTCCACAATATCCGCTTCCTGACGCATAGATGGGAAGACCGTTTGCCATAAGGAATCCGTCAACCATGCCTCTTGTCAAACCGGCACCCAAGTTTCCTCTGTTGCCCCATTCTCCACATCCATTGGTGAATCCCATACCCTTGTCATACTGTCTCCAAAGAAGTACTTCGGGATAGTTTGAAAGATCCGTTCCGGAGAACATGTCCATATATGGATTTGCAGGTTCTTCAGCATTTTGCTGCACGGTTCCGGTGTTTTCTGTAAGCACCACCTTGTCAGCAAGTTGTGCTGCCGCTTCGATAGCCTGGTCAAGGAACCAGTTGATTTCATCGTCAATACTGCCGGAGGGATATGAATATGATGCGTTGTACTCCTTCCCGGCACCAGGCCAATCCGAACCTTTGGGAACAAAGGCGGTTCCCTTGAAATACTTCAGGAAAGTACCTTCGTAAAGTGCCACACGAGACTTGAGCAGCAAGGCACAATTACGATTGATTCTGGTATGTCGCGATTCGAAGTTTTCTGACATCATCTCCAGTGCCTTATCCAGATCCGACAGGATGAAGCGTGCCACTTCGTTTCGTGGAGAACGTTTACTTGCCTCTGTCAGAACCTTCTGATCATCGGGAAGAGTTGTTTTCACGATTGGGAAGTCTCCATACTGCTGATACCTGACAAAGTATTCGTAAGCGCGGAGGAAATACACCTCACCGATATATTGATTGATTTCAGCCGTATTTCCTGTAATTTCGCCGTCTTTCTGTCTGGGAAGGACTCTCTCCAGAAAGTAATTGCAGTCATAGATATTCTTGAAATACCACGAACCGCTGTTAGGAACCGTCCAGGAGCCCTTGATATACTTGCTGCTCGGTGCAATGTAAGCCTGGTTGTCGGTATACTGATCAGCAACGAACGTCAAATTGTAATTGTTATGCGATGGCAGAATGCTGGTATAGAGTCCATTCGCATAATAACCCAACTGAGATGCCTCATTAAGATACTTCTCGGGGGAAATCTGTGATGTAGGCTCTTTGTCAAGCAACTTGTTGCAAGATACAAGCATTATTGAAAAAGCAAAAAGTACAAGTGTGGAATTCCTTTTCATATCTTCATCTGCATTAAAGGGTTATTGTAAGGCCAAATGCCCATGTCTTCTGTATGGGATAACCGATACCGCTGATCCAATCGTTTCCGTTGATTCCTTCAGGATCGAAGACGGTCGACAGCTTTGTGACGGTCCAGAGATTCTCCCCTGTGAAAAAAATGCGCAGGTTGGAAACCTTGAACCTCTGAGTGATGTTCTGAGGAAGAGTATAGCCGAATGTCAAATTCTTCAAACGTATATACGAAGCATCCTGAACATACTTTGTCTGCATATACTGGTTCTTGGCATTCAACAAAGGACGGGGATAATATGAATCGAGATTGACATCAAGATTTCCTGAAGGCTTGTTACGGAAATAATCCAGATGCTCCTCAAATCCCAGCATGTACCATATATTCTGATTGCTGGATGCCCAAAACGCCACATAACCGGGCCAAAAGTCTCTCTTGCCCACCCCCTGGAAAAATGCCCTGAAATCAAAGCCTTTCCATGAAGCGTTAAGATCCAGTCCAAACTGGAAGCGGGGCTGGTCATTTCCCAGTTTTATAAGATCACCGTGATCGTCCAATGTACCGGACTCCATGGAAATAGCCCCATTACCGTCAAGATCGGAATACATGATGTCACCGGCACGCCAATCTGTGCCAAGCCACGACTGACCGCCATGCGGCAAGCTGGCTAGATGAGCTTTCATTTCCTGATCCGTCTTTGCTATCCCCAAAGTTTCCAGGCCCCAGAAATCGCCGACATGACTACCCTCATAGTAGGAATAGATTCCATTGGTCATCAGGAGCTTCGACTCGTTCGGATACTTGAGTATTTCGGTCTGAGTATCGGATAACACAAAACGCACGCTATAGTCGAGCCCACACCTCAAATGATCCTTCCACTGGACTTCAAAATCAAAACCATAAGTCCTAAGGTCGGTATTGTTGGTGCTTGGAACATTTGCACCAAGCACTCCGGGAAGTTCCTGTGCAGGACCGACCATATTTGTTGTATATCTTGAGAACGACTCCAACGAACCTGTCAGGCGGTTATTGAATGCACCGAAATCAAATCCGACATTAAAAGTTCTGACAGTTTCCCATGTAAGTGACGAGCTTATAAGAGCCGGTGAATATGCAGTATTGGTAGCCTTGCCGTTCTGCAGCCACGAGCCGTTGTTGATGTAGACACCCATAGTCTGATATGTAGGATACCAGCTGCCCGTATTCTGATTGCCAAGAGTACCATACGATGCCCTGAATTTCAAGGTGTTTACATATTTAGTGATAGGTTTCCAGAAGGGTTCCCGCGCAACATTCCATCCGGCAGAGAAAGAAGGGAACCAGTTCCACCTGTTTTTGGCACGGAAACGGGATGAACCGTCATATCGGATGTTGACTTCAAGAATGTAGCGCCCATCATAATCATAGTTCAGCCTTGCAAAATAACCGGCAGTGGCCCAGCTGGCATTGTTGCCCCAGACACTAGGCTCGACATACTGGCCGGAATATGTATAACCGGTAGTCAGGTCCATCACAGCCAGATCCTCATTGATCACGCCAACCCTTTTCGTGCCAGAGTTGTTGGTGTAATAATTCTCGTATTGTAATCCTGCCATGAACTTGAAATTGTTCTTGTCAATTGATAGGTCATATGTGGAATACAAATTGACATTGAGGAAATTATAATTAACATTATTATCCTGTACAAAACTTTCTCCATTTCTGACAAATGCATCACCGTTATAATCGTGAGCATATGTCATCAGCCTCGTCATATGCTGGTTATAGTTTTGAGTAGTGTAGTTCAGTTCCGCATTCGTAACCCAATTCTTTACAGGCTCGAGGGTAAGTGAGAAATGATGGTTCAGGTTGTTCGTCACCTCCTTTGAACGTCCGCCGTTGACCATCAGCTGAAGCTGCTCATTGTCCATATAGATGTAGCCATTGTCATCATAGCCAGGTACTTCAGGCCAACTCTGACGTGCCCAATCCGCAAACAATGATGATGTAAGATAAATCGGACGGTCATAAGTGGTTCTGTTGAACCTTATAGAGTAATTCGCCTTCAACCAATCCGTGAAACGGGCATCTATCTTGGCTGTTGGGGTGAATCGTTGCAGGATATCATCCGTAACGGAAAGAAGTCCATGTTGATCAAGAAACCCCATGGACATGTAAAAAGAATACTTTTCGCCACCACCCCTCATACTGATATTATGCTCTTGAGAGAAAGAGTTGTTTTTAAAATACTCCTTGAAACAATTGACGTTGGCATTGCCCTGGAGATAACCATCTGCCCAGTATTTCGGGTTGTCGGGGTTCTGGATTGAAACCGTGGTAATTTCACCGTCGATGTACTTCTTTATGCGGTCCACCTGGTCTGCATTGAAGAAGTCCGCAACGTTTGAATTGCGACAGGCGTCGTTGGCTAAGGTCACGAAATCATATGAATTCAGGATTCTAGGCCAAAAAGTAGGGCTGGACCAACGGAAATTATTGTTATAATTCACGGAAGGCTTCCCACTACCTCCTGATTTTGTCGTAATCAGTATAACTCCGAAAGGAGCGCGGGATCCGTATATCGAGGATGCGGAGGCATCCTTGAGGACTGATATATTCTCAATATCCTGAGGATTGACCGAATTGAGATCTCCCTCTGCACCATCAATCAGAACAAGCGGTGAGGCCGAAGAGCCCTCGCCGATTGTTCCCACTCCACGGATATTCATGGAAGGTGCAGAATCAAGAAGTCCGCTGGACTGGGCAATATTCAGACCAGGTACCAGGCCCTGAAGTGCCTGAGTGACATTCTGAACAGGTCTCTGAATAATATCCTTGTTAGATACGGTGGCTACGGAACCTGTAAGGTTTATCTTTTTCTGCGAACCGAATCCTACAACCACTACTTCGTCCAGATACTCCGAATCCTCTTCCAGAACGATCACATAATCATTGCCCGGCTTAACCCGAACCTTCTGGCTCGTGTATCCCATGCACGATATAACAAGGAAGGTCTCCCTGTCAACAGAAAGTGAAAATTTCCCATCCATACCCGAGATGGTGCCTGAATTGGTCCCTTGAATAAAAATGCTTGCACCTATTACCGACTCCCCTTTTGTATCAAGTATCCTGCCTGTCGCGAGTGATTCGAGGGCTGACTTATTTGAGTCACTTTTCACCACTGGTTTTGACGAAACCACCACGACACCGTCTTCAATTATCCATACAACATCCTGTCCAAAGAAGATAGCCTCGACGATACTTTCCAAAGATGCATCGTTGAAAGATGCCTTGACCCTGGAGTTTATGTCTACAGATTCACTCTTCAAGACAAAACTGATGCCCTTGCCCTTGAGTTGCTCCATAGCCTGCTCAACAGTACAATTGTCAAATTTCACCGTCAGATTCTGCGCCTGGAGCGGCAAAGATACAGCCAATGCCACAAGCATTATTAGACATTTTCTCATATTTGATAAATTTTTACGATAATAATACGCATAATGGTCACAAATTAACTAATCAAAGACAAGGTATTTCCTTCCGGACTACAAAATATCCTGTATCAGTTAATCAGTCTACGCCATTCGCACGTTATATATATAACCTTATAAATGTATATTAGTTATGACCGTTAGATGCTTCACTCCCCTTTTGCTATGCCTGATTGTCTCCTGTTCGACAAAACAATCTGAAACAAAACCCATTTATCTTGATTGCAATGCTCCGATAGAAATACGGGTAGAAGATGCATTGTCCCGCATGACCCTTGAGGAAAAAGTCTCCATACTTCATGCTCAATCCAAGTTTTCTTCTGCAGGAGTACCTCGTCTGGGCATACCGGGTATTTCCTGCTCGGACGGGCCGAACGGAGTCAGACAGGAAGTGCTGTGGGATGATTGGCATCATGCCGGATGGACCAGTGACTCTTGTGTCGCCTTCCCGGCTTTGACTGCCCTCGCAGCAACATGGGATCGCGAACTTGCCGGCCAATACGGCAAAGCTCTCGGCGAGGAAGCCCGGTTCAGAGAGAAAAACATCATTCTGGGACCGGGAGTGAATATTTACCGTACACCTCTATGCGGGAGAAATTTCGAATATATGGGCGAGGATCCCTATCTGGCATCACAGTTGGTTGTGCCATACATACAGAATGTCCAGAAAAATGGCGTATCCGCATGTGTCAAGCATTTCTGTCTCAACAACGAAGAAACATATCGCAACCAAACAGACGTATATGTGAGTGACAGAGCACTTAATGAAATATATCTGCCTGTGTTCAAAGCAGCTGTGAAAGACGGTGGAACATGGTCTCTGATGACAAGTTACAACAAGTATGAAGGGGACTATACGTCACATAGCCATAAACTGCTGAATGAAATTTTAAAGAAAGAATGGGGGTTTGACGGAGTCGTCGTAAGTGACTGGGGATCAATCCATGACACTGATGCAGCAGTAAAAGCCGGAATGGACATGGAATTCGGAACGTCAGGACCATACTCCGGCTATTATCTTGCCAACCCATATCTTGAGGGGTTGAAAGAAGGGAGATTCGACATGGATGAACTGAACGACAAATGCCGGCGTGTACTTCGTCTGATATTCCGCACAGCAATGAACCCGGATAAGCCATTCGGTTCACTATGCTCTGATGAGCATTATGAGACCGCAAGAAAAGTTGGCGCAGCAGGTATCGTCCTCCTTAAGAACAACGGGAATCTTCTGCCTGTCAAGGAAAACGTACGCAGAATTGCAATAATAGGAGAAAACGCCCTTAAGAAAATGACCATCGGAGGTGGTGCAGCATCCCTGAAGGCGCAGCATGAAATCTCTATCCTTCAGGGGATAAAGGAGCGTGCCGGAAATAATGTGGAAATAACTTATGCCAGAGGATATGTTGGCAGTCCGACGACTTATCAAGACGGAATTCTCGTAGGAACGGAACTGATTGACGGGCGAAGTGCCGCCGAACTGACGGAAGAAGCCGTCAATGCTGCCACCTGTGCTGATATGGTTGTCTTTGTCGGAGGCATGAATAAGGACGGTGGTCAGGATTGCGAAGGATTTGACCGCCCGTCCATAAATCTGCACTATGGGCAGAATGAGTTGATTAATGCTCTGGCAGAGGCTAATCCCAATATCGTTGTTGCACTGATTGGCGGCAATGCCGTGTCTATGCCATGGATTGATGCAGTACCGTCAGTGCTGCAGACATGGTATCTTGGCTCCGAAGCAGGGCATGCCTTTGCAGACGTTCTATTCGGAGATGTTAGTCCCTCCGGGAAATTGCCTTTTACCTTTCCGAAACAACTAGAGGACTCTCCGGCACATTATGCTGGCAAAGCATTCCCAAATCCTGACCGCAATGATTATGAAGAAGGTATCTATGTCGGATATAGATGGCACGAAAGTAAGAACATTCAGCCACTATTCGCATTCGGACATGGCCTAAGCTACACAAAATTTGAGTATGGACAAGCCAAAGCCAGCTGTTCCACTATCGGGAGTAAACGTTCATTGAAGGTCCGCGTGCCAATAAAGAACATAGGTAAGAATGCAGGCGCCGAAGTCGTACAGCTTTACATTTCTGATATAGAATGTTCTTTGGATCGCCCCAAGAAGGAACTGAAAGGATTCGAAAAGGTTTATCTGCGTCCGGGTGAAACAAAGACAGTAACGTTCAACATATCTGAAGAACTGTTGCAATATTACGATGATACAGTCGGATCCTGGGTTTCCGAACCCGGTGAATTTGAAGCCCGCATTGCAGCAGCTTCTGATGACATTAGAGGAACAGTCCGGTTTTCTCTCAGATAACGAACTGATTATATTTGCGTAATTCAGTAATAATCACTATATTTGCGGTCCATTTCACGCGACGTGGGATGGACCACATTATTTAACTAATTTATTAACAGATGATTAAACAGTACGAGACCGTTTTCATTGCAACTCCCGTTTTGTCTGATAGCCAGATGAAGGAAGCGGCTGCTAAGTACACATCTCTCATCAAGGACAAT
>JAZLIS010000142.1:0-15460 GCA_045617505.1 Bacteroidales bacterium
CCTGGAATATGACCATATCAGGGCATATAGAAGAAGTTCGCATCCCTTGAGATTGAGGCCGCCTTCGAGCATCCAATCTTCTATCAAAAAGCTGGACATCGCGCATCAGAGTTCTCCGTTATAGACTTTCATTACATCACTGAGGCGGTAGTAGAGACTGCCGTGACGACGGATGGGGACGAGAATGCCGCGTTTTGCCCATTTGCTCAGGGTGGAGTCACAGCGGTCCAGGATCTCGCAAGCACGGGCCTTGGAGATGAGCTCGTCGGCGCCACCGGCAGGGATGGAAGATTTCATTGGAGTGGAAGAGACTTTGAACTCTTCCCTGAGGATGTCGGCCACGCAGCGGGCCAGTTGTGGCATGCTGTCCTCCGTGAGAACGATGATGCCGTTAGTGTTTTGATCTGTCCTTTGCATAATATTACGGTATTAAATGATAAACAAAAAGCCGTTCCATCACGGAACGGCAGCAAAGGTCAGTAAAGTCCTGTAGATTAATATAATAAGCCGATTTGAAGCCGGGTTTAGGCCGGATTGGAGCCGGAATTTTCTAGTTCTCTATGACAAGCGGCTCTTATTGCATTTGACAAATCCAAAACTTCCC
The DNA here is from genome assembly GCA_045617505.1 of Bacteroidales bacterium. GTDB lineage: Bacteria > Bacteroidota > Bacteroidia > Bacteroidales > UBA932 > Cacconaster. The sequence goes on from JAZLIS010000142.1 coordinate 605, forward strand.
GACGGTATGTTTTATATTTTGCATCGTCATGAGTAGTCCCTCTTTTTTGATATGCCAGGGTAATCTGCTCAACTCCATCTTTAATAGTGCTTAATGCCGGGCATTTCCCCGAGAATACTATTCCAAGCAAAGCGCGGAAATCACTGAGTTCCATCACATGAAAGCATCCGCTTTTCTTGCAGGCATAAAAAACTCGACCCCATTTTGCAGAATGAGACGGTTTGAGTGCGCCATACAATAGCGCTGATACTTCTGCACAATAGTCAGAATACATCAACCCCTCAGCAATGCCGAGATAGTTGATGTAATGCACCTTGCAGAACTCTATTGCTTCACTCTTCTCCATAGGGTATCTGTTTCAGGTGTTCATCCCAATTTCTGCAAATCTCCGAATGCCGGTCTGCCGTGTACGGAAGTTTTCCGAAATTCTCCTTAACGAAATCCTCCTGGCTCAGCAGCATTACCAGAAGTTTGCGCTCCTTCTCACGCATGCGAAGGAACATTCCCTTGCGGCGTGGCATCAGTTTTTTTCTTGAAAAGTACCGTACGAACTTATCGTAGTCCTCCTCCCTATCGAGAGATTCGAAATAGTCGTGGTTCAGAATCGCAAACGCCCAGAATTTGTAGTCGAGCAGGAAGCGGAAACCGTTCCATGTGCCGGTCATCTCCCTACACACGCAGAAAATGACAATCAGGTAAACCAGCCCAAAAAAGGCCAGCATACATAATACTTCTATGATAGGTTGCGGCATAGGTTATTCTTGTGGTTTAGTGATTTCCCAATGACCATCCTTATCCGCACCAACATGCCTAACGATATGTTTCATTGCTGTGATATCGCGCTGAATCGTGCTTTTTGACACACCTATTTTCATGGTCATTTTATCAAGTGAAATCGCATTGTCCTCAATGATTAATTTTACGATATTTCTTTGACGTTCAGTGAGTTCATCATATCCATTTACATGGTCATTTACATGGTCATTTACATGGTCATCTCCATTCTTTACAAACATCGTCAACTGCACTTCCTGCACATCCCATCTATCCTCAAGCACTGGCTCTTTCCATCCGGCAAGTTTCCACGCGTTCAGTATCTGAGGGAAACCGGATCCGATGTTTTCACCGTAACCAATCATACGAAGCATATTCTGCATACGCGGGTTACGGGCTTTCGAACTTCCGCCTTCAATAATCTTGGACAATGGCAACTTCAAAGTCCCGGGATTTCGGAGAACAAGGCGGTCATCGTGCTTCTCAATTCTTAGAATGCCCCCGGAAAGGAAAACGTCGGAATGTATGATCGAATTCGTAAACGCCTCCCTTACAGCCTTGTGCTGCGGCGTATCATCCTGACGCTGTATGCCCTCCAGTTTGAATGGACGCGGTAAATCGAACGTTAGTTTTGGTACAACGATGCGGAAGAATTGGTAGAAATTGTTCTCCCAGCGTCCATCATATGTAAGTCTGTCGCTATAGCGTTCTTCCGGGCTGGAAAGATTCGTCATATCCAGATAATCCATCCTGAAGTTTGCGAACCTCTCTCTGACGGGAAGTCCCTTGCCAAACATAAGTAGTCCAGCGACGGTCAGCCCTTCTTTGCCGGTGGCTCTTTCAACTGCATATCCGGACAGATTCTTCAGGAATGTCTTGTCATCAACGTCGTTCCATACATGGTCGGAATTGAGGGTACGGAACTGAACGCGATAACCATGCAAGGATTCAAAGTCGATGTCGTCCATAGTATATCCTTCCAGCATTCCGCCGTCATTTCCATCCTCGTTGGCGTCTCTTATCATTGCCTTGATCTCAGATTCAGTACAGTGATAATCTCCCTCATGATTGCGCTTGAAAGTGCCTTTATAGACATTTTCATTGAGGAATACCGGCTTTATGCGCCAGTCGGCTTGGGGCACTGTGATAACTATGATATCCTTACCGTCAACATTGAGTGGCTGAACGTCTGAATCAAGCAGGATATTCGCGTTCACCTTACTGCTGTTGATGGTATCCCAAAAACTCTTTATCATCTTTATCTTATCCTCCACTCCCGTAATGGAATACCTCTTGGCAAGGTCTTTCTCCTTCAGGTCTTCTGTAACACCCAATAGGATCGTACCACCAATGGTATTGGCAAAAGCCGAATAGGATTCCCAAATTGATTTGGGAACGGCACTCTGAGCTTCCTTGCACTCAAGGGTAAGACGCTCTCCGTGAAGGAGAAGTTCCTTAATATCCTTCTCTGTCATAACGAACAATTTGTACAAATTTAGTGAAAATCAGTCATCTTGAATTGAATAAACCGGAATCATAATTCGTCAATCTCCATCTTGAAATTTTCAATAATCTTCCACCTGCCTGTCGGCTTGAGGCCGGTTGGTATTGCCACGGTCTGCTTTAACGGGACCTTCCTGACCTGCTTTCCGGAACGCTTTAATAGTCCGTACAAATTGTCGGCAAGAGCAGTTTCTTCAAGTTGGTCCAGAATATATCCTAGCCGCTGGATTGTTGCGGCAGAGAAGAAATCAAGAAGCCTAGCCTTGTCTTGATTCCACGACATGTTCTCACTCAATTCTGCTACAACCTCCGCGGCGCGGCTCATTCCGCCCACCTTCTGCTCATGCGCCACACAGTCTAATGCGGTTAGTTCAGGGCCGGAGACATTCATAGTGCCCATCTGTGTCTTCACCTTGGTGATATAATCATAAGGCAAATTATTGCATATCGTCACTTCAAGACGCACACCATTCTTAACCCCCGAGCGAATCGGTCCTCCATCTGCAATCGTTTGAAAAACCATTGACCGCTGATGTGATGCACCGTTCTGTTCGGCTGCGGACAGAAGTGCGACATAATACTTCCGACCGAGAAAAGACATCAATCTGTCAATATAGAAAGATGGAGGAACTATCCCTCTGAGCTTGTATTCTGTCGGGATGATGACATAGAAATTTTGCCAAGGAGACATAATGACTCCGTGCTTTGCCAACCTTCCGAGGCTGTTGTTGATTGCCTGATTTGAGATGGGAAGTCCTATCTTCAGCACATCTTCCTTAGTGAAGATATACCGTCCCCTTATCATCTGGCCTTCCACCCAATCCTGAAGATATCTGATCTGCTCCATCTTTCTATTCGTGCATTACAAATGCAAAAATAATAATTTTTTGATTATTTATGCTTCCAAGATGCAGATTTTTTTGGAATTATTAATCCAATAGTTTTACCACATTGGTTTTGATCTCCTTGTCAATCTCGCGGTAGCGGGAGAAGGCGCGGGATCCTTCGACGTGACCGGAGAGGGAGGCGACGATGTTCGGGTCCTGGACTTTCTTGTAGAGATTGCCGATGAAGGTGCGGCGGGCCATGTGGCTGGCGGCAACGTCGCAGATGGGCTTTTTGTCCTCTTTCCCGGTGAGCGGATCGATGATTGTCACCATCCTGTCGATACCCACAATGCGGAGCACCTCACGGATGCGCTCGTTGTACTGCTGCGCAGGGATGAACGGCAGCAGACGGCCATCAGGAAGTTTGCTGTACTTGCGAAGAATGGCTTTGGCCGTCTCGTTGAGCGGCACGACTACGGTTCGGCCGTTTTCCTTGATGGTCTTGGTCGGGATATATTCGATGGTGCCGTTGACTACATCCCTGCGCGTGAGACGTAGAAGGTCGCTGACGCGGCAGCCGATGTTGCACTGGAACACGAACACGTCCCTCTGTTCCTCCAGTTCCCTGGCCAGCGCCTTGTTCTGCGGGGCATGCTCGTCATTCTTGAAATCGAAATGATATATCCGCTGCATTTCATCCTTTGTGAGGTACACCGGTGTGCCGTAATTCTCCTTCGGCATGTTGTAGTCCTTGAAAGGAGAGCGGTCGATGTGCCCGGTGAGTTCGAGCCAGTTGTAGAACGCGCGGATCTTCTTCATCAGGTCGGACATTGTGTTCTCCCCACGTGCATGCGGCGGAGTCTTCTTGTCCGGAATGGCCTCATAAATCTCGGGATACTGCTCATAGTAGAGGTGCTCGTTGCGCAGGAACGCCGTCAGATCATCCAGCACCCTCTTGTCGGTCTTGCGCACATCGAAGCGGCGAAATCCCGGAGTGGTTTTCAGCTTGAACATCTCATAGCGGAGCAGAGCCCGCTTGATTACCATATACTGTTTGCGCCTACTCTCAGCCCGCTCCTTGGAATTCACGAAAGAATCAAAGAGTGCTGCGACATCCTCGGCCGGATCTACATCGGCCTGCTGCTCTTCTTCGGCCTGTGCCATATAATAGGAGCCAAGCACCGCCTCAAGCCAGGAGGCATCTATGCCGTCCTTATCCTCGCAGGAATAGTAGCTATTGGAAATGTACTCTTCGAGGGCGACCTGCTCTCGGTTGAAGGTCTGACGCAGCTCGTCCGGAAGACGCATCTTCGTCTTCAGCTTATGGGTCTTGTCGTCCCAATATTCCGGGTTAACGGTGAGCCTTGTCACCTGCTTGATATCGGTGCTTCCATTGCGGAATCTGACATAGAGCGGAAGCTCGGAATTCCGACCCTTTCCCGGGCGCAAAAACAGTGTAATCTTCATACCGCAAAGATACTTCTTTTTCGGAGGATTCAAATAAATTTGTTCCCAATTTGTTCCCAAATCTCGAAAATTGACACTTTGCGATTACGGTAATTTCCGAGCCCGAATTTTCAAAAATAAACTTTGTAATATATTTATTTACAATGCTTTATAATTACATCATTTATTCCGATTCTTTCCTTCCGATTACTGGCGTTTACAGGCCATTTTGAATCCTGTTGGAGTCACATTAAAACCGCATTCTAGATATCTAGAATGCGGTTTTTCTTTGCACTTGTACCACCAACGTACCACCAAACCGTATGGCTCCACATTGCATTATATTGCATAACTTATTGCTACTCAATTGGTTATGTTATAATTTATCTATAGCTTTGCAAAAACAAATATTACAAAGTTATAGATATGAAACTACAGAAATTCAAAACCCTTGAGGACTATGCGAAGGTCAAGGCCTCCGCGACATGCAACCCTAGCAAAGAATATTTCAATACTCTTTGCGAATATATCTATCTGTCCACCTGCGAAAGAATAATAGACCGATTCCTTGAAAGCGAGAATTCAAGGATAGAGGAAGTATTCAATATTGAGATGGTTTGCCGGACAATCAGGGAAAATGGTACGGCCAAAGACGACGGTGACTTTTCTCTCGCTACCCCTGGACTAAACATCAACAACACCGATGTCAAAGCCATCAATATCTCTCCTTATGGATCTTTGGCCTACTATCTCATCGATGACAAAAAGAACTACATCCATAACGATGCTACGGAAATCATAATTCCATACTTGAAGACAGCAGGTCTTCTACCTGATGACATCTCTCAAATAGATCTTCCGGAGTCCTTGTTCTTTGAACCTCTCAGGTGATGGAATTATGAGCCGGCAAACCAATCCCCTCAGTCCGATTCCGTTTCTCTTCATCGGTCTTCGGTCCCATATAACGGAACCCCGTATCCCGCGGCAGAAAGCCCCGGAAACCGGAGTCCCATTATATGGGGGCAAGAGGGAACGGGACAAGCCCCGTTCATCTTGCCCTTGCAGGGGGCTTAAATCGGCAACACACATACGTGCAATACCGATTTGGGAACGACCGTCGGTTTCTCTGCATTATGATAGAATTATCAAATACCTATAAGATGAAACACAAGGAAAACTTACCGAAACCGACCACCGTCAGTGTGGACCAATCAGCCAGAGATTATATCAACGGAGAGGCTGATAAACTCGGGCTGTCGCAAAGGCAAATGATTCAACGGCTCGTTGAAACATACGAGAATCTCAAGAACAGCAAAACCGGAGCGTCAAACCTATCTCCTGAAGAGCAGATATCCTCAATATTTGAATGCCTCGAAAAGGTTCTCAAAAGAGATGACCGGGTGGTGGCATTCATCAAAGAGCAGGAGAAGATTCTGCTGAATCCTATACTTAAAAGCGTTCAGTCAACTGACGCACAATTAAATCAACTTGTAGAAATACTTTCTAATCTTGAATAATATGGAAGACAAAGAAATTATGAACATTAAAATTCTCAACTCCAGCGTCGACGGCACGACAAAAAACAAGGGAGGCTGCGCAGCACTTGCCGAGTACATCAACCACGAAGATGAGCAGCGTCTCGCAGAAGGAAAAGAAATACTTCCGTACACTACCCCTGACGGAGTGGAGGTTTCGACCGAAGAAGTCATAATGAAGATTGACCGGAATCACAGTCATCTTGGGAAAAACGATGACAAGTTTTTCGGACTGGTGGTCTCCCCTTCTGAAGATGAAATCAAAGCGATGGGCAGCACGGAAAAGGAGATATACTCAAGCGGATTGAAATTGATAAAGGGCATCTCTGATACTTATGCTCAGAATTTCAATCGTGATGGCATTGAGGATAGTTCAGACCTCGTAATGTTCTGGAAGCCGCATTTCACCAGAGGCGACAACGGCGAATGGCAGTTCCACATCCATGGTATTGTCAGTCGCAAAAGCAAGGGGATGGGAGGCAAATCGCTCAAGCTTTCCCCTTTGACCAATCACCGGAATACAGCAGAGGGTGTAGTGAGAGGAGGCTTTGACAGGAAGAACTTTTTCGTAAAATGTGAGAAATTATTCGACAAACTTTTCAAGTTTGAGCGCAGTGTCGCCCAGACATTCGAATACAATAATGCGCAGGTACACGGCACACCGGAAGAAAAAGCAAAGCTGGCAGAACGCCTTGCCGCTGAGAAAGCTCCTGAACTCAAAGAGAGTATTGCGGCAAGCATCGCACGTAGAAGAGAAAGCATCAAGGTCCAGAATGACACCGAGGAATTCGCCGCTATGCTTGAGCGAGGAGGTCTAGAATTCCCCTCAAATAACGCCGCGGCACTCTCTGAAGCGTTTGACCTCGCAAACTTCAGCAATTCTGTCATTCACGTATTCGCTATCTCAAAGGACAGAAGCGCACTCGAACTCAACCTGCTGGCTTGCGGAGCCACTGTCTCGGCACAAAAGAGTCCCGAGGGAGTCGAGGACCTCATCTTCGTTAAAAGCGGCAAGAAAATATCAGGAAAGGACATCCTTAACGCTGCTCAACACAAAAATGTTTTAACCGCATGGGAAAAGTTCTCCGGCAACATCCCCGCCTTCAAAGTTCGCGCTACGAAAAAAGCGGCACTCGAAGAGGCACATAGACGTGAAATGGTGGCAGCCGCATCTCAGGCTATTCCCCAATTAAAAATAGGACGCAGATAATACTAATAAATTAATTTTAATACACAATGGAGAATAATGAAATCATCAAGTCCCTTGGACAGGTCAAGGAGCTTACGGAAAGGGCGAAGAACGTACTGGAAGACAGCGACAAGAAGTTCAGAATTCTTGCTGAAGCAATGCAGATGCGTATGCAGGCGAAGATTCCTTCTTCCGAGATTGATAAGGTGTCGGCTGCCGTAGCAGATGCTATATCTCGAACCAAGTGTGCAACGCCCGACATCTCGGAAGTCAGTCAGAGTCTTGCTGATGATGTCTTTAAAAAGATTTCGGTAATTGTCGGTGGCACTGTCAAGGACGCCGTGATGACTGCGGTCGCGGACACGCCTGTCAAGGTCGAACACAATCATACGCACACAACTCTTGGCTATATGTGCCAGATGGCGGAAAAGACTCTTCGCAATTGGATTATCGGCTTGGTGATTTACTGTACCGTACTCTCTATCGCCGGCACCGTCATTGCCATTGATTATCTCAACGGTGATAAGTATCTCGGAAAGGAATATGCAGAAATCTATTTTTCAAAGTACACCACTGATGCGGAGAAGAAGACACTGAACACCAACACATATATAGTTGCCTTTATGCCTCGTGAGTTCAACAGAACCCCAAAATTGGTAAAGCAGAAGATAAAACGCAACCAGATGATCCTAAGCCAGCGTGAAGCGGAAGCAAAAGCCAATAGAGGGAAGTATTCCACAAAAGTTCCCCTCGAACGCTAATATAATTCTACTGATACAAAGAATTGGAGACCTGCCTTTTCGAGCTTTCCTATTTATCTATTATAAAAAAACTCCCCCTCGATGATGCTGTTATCATAATTAATAAATCACTTGACGTTTATGAGAAAACTAAACACGCATCAAGAGGGGGAGGTGAATAAATATTCTACAAACCAAAGATATTTGCCACATCACCTTTCGAGCATTCGAACTCACTCATACCTTTCTTAAGTTTGAATCTATTATAGAACTTGCCGAAGAAGCCTTTCTCCCAAACGATCTTAATACCAGCAAACGCCTTTCGCCTAATATTATACGAAGCAAAATGCCGCAATATCCCCAAATATGAATTCACTGCCGAGCGGAGGCGTTCATTATCCATCACGTTATCAAGAGAATTGAGTTTAGGCTTCATCCTTTTCCAACACGAATTGTCAACATACCACCTGTGAGGTTTGATAAATGCCCCGAGGTACGGCACACCATTCCCTGCCGGATAGATTTCAGTCTTTCTGGGGTGCAATCGGACGCCAAGTTCCTTGCTTAAAAAAGCATCTACGGGCTTCACAAGAGAATGCAAAAACATCTTGCTTTCGGAAACCACATAGAAATCATCCACATACCTCCCATAATGCTTGCATCCCAATTCACGCTTCATATACTGGTCAAGCCTGTTCAGATACACGTTGCTAAAAAGTTGGGAGGTCAGATTGCCAATGGGTAATCCACACCCCTGTGGAGTGAAAAACAGGCTTTTGCTCTCTGGTAGACCATTCCAATCATTAAGTGAGCCTTTGATATAGCAGTTGTCTAAAGGATTACTGAGAATTATTCTCTCGGCGAGAAAATACAACAAGGGGTAATCCAGCACTTCGCCCCACGTCTTGCCAGACTTGTTCGACAGATGACCTTTCATCCTAGACAAATCTTCTTTCACGAAATGTAGGAGCCTGAGTCGATCAATATGCATAAAATAACCCTCAATATCCATCTTCATAACATAGCACTGTTTGGAGTAGTTTTCCGAGACGCTTCTGATATGATGATCCAATCTTTTCATTCCGAAGTGCGTTCCCTTCCCCATCCTGCAACTGTAACTGTCTTCAATGAAGAGCCTTTCGTACAATGCATATGTATAGTTAAAGAAAAGATGATGAACAATTCTGTCCCTAAAGTGTGCAGCGAACACCTCACGTTGTTTTGGGGCGAATATTATGAAACACATACACTTGGACGGCTTGTATTTGCCACCCCATATTTCATCGCACAATTTCACAAGTTCTGCTTCAAGGTTCATCTCGAAGCGCAACTGATATGATTTCCCTCGTTTATGCCGTCTCGCGTCAAGATAAGCACGGTAAATATCATAAAGCAATTGTTCCCTTGAGATGGAAAAAGGGGTGGATGAATTTTGGGTACTGATAAATTCTTGGACAGGACGAACCGGGAACGCGTTCGCACGGTTGTTATTGTTGCTACGGTTCATCGTTCCGGAATTGAAGTTCAGGTTACGACCGTTCGTGGCGCTGTTCGTTGTCGAAGACCAATAGTTGCCGTTCGAACCGACATTCGTGAACGCACCGGAAGTCCTATTGACGTTGCCTGAAGCGGGGTTTTCATAAAAACAGTCACCTTTTCTGAACAAGGAGGGGAAAAGATCGGTGTTTCCTTGCCCTTCCTTGGACCCTTTCGGACATTTACTATGTGAATTGAAGTTCATTTAGTCGGACTGTTGAATTTATTCTGCACGCTCGGTCGGCTTTCAAACCAAAACCGATTCTGGCATTTCCATACCCGCACCCACCCCTGTGTTTCTTTGCGATTCTTTCCTTTCCCAAGCCACCAACTGTTTTCCTATACAGGCCGTCTGTTCTGCCAATGCAACGAACTGCCTGCCGCTGATTTGTCCTATCTCGGATAGCATCCGGCACAGCACCTGAACTTCAACAAGATTTTCCTTGATTTCAGAAATAATACACTTCTTATCTCGAATTCTGTTTGCCCTATATACAAGCACTATCATATTTGTCAACAGTTCCCTCATCCTCTGTCCTGTTGTGAACTTATAGTCTCGGGACATATTGGTCGAAAAACGGTCCAATGTGACCAACAACTTCATACAGTCATTATAGACCGGAAGTTCATAATACATCGCCATAAGACTGCAATTCTTTTTTGATTTCAGAAAGGAATACCATACACTCAACAGGGGTCTTGCTTTCAACCGGAAAATTCATTATTCTCTTGAATAGTCTTGAAAACGAGTCTTTATTGACTTGTTTCTTCGGCGTTTCGGAAATATCCAAAAGGACGGAATCTTTCCACACTGCATAATCAGGCACATCGCACACCTGCTTAACATTCAAGACTCGAACCTTATCAAGTCCGTTGTAACGTGGCAGGTCTTCGAATGCAGAAATCGGGAAACCCAGGTAAACAATTTCCTGCCCCACTGCTTTAACAAATCGTTTCTTCAATGAATACGGTTTAACACAGTGATAGAAGAGCCATGCAGAACGATCATAAGCCTTAAAGAAGACCCCTTCTTCGAAGAGAAGGACATCGCAATCTGCCTTCGTTGATTCAAGTTCAAGAATTTGGGCAGTAGTCATTAATTCTGAAAAAAATTTCGGCTTCGCCGATTAAAAGGGCCCCATTTTACGGGGCCCAATAATTAAATAATTACGAATAAATTACTTTTGGACAGGACGAACCGGGAACGCGTTCGCACGGTAACTATCGTAGCTACGGCGCATCGTTCCGGAATTGAAGTACAGGCTACGACCGTTCGTGGCGCTGTACGTTGTCGAAGACCAACAGTAGCCGTACGAACCGACACCCGCGAACGCACCGGAAGACCTATTGACGTAGCCTGAAGCGGGGTAGTAAACATTCTTCCCAGTAACTTTGGAGTATACCATACCCTTGGCATTGACAATCCAGGCACTGGTTCCTTCTACGTACTTGTTGTCCGATCCGCCGAAGTCCCACCATACGTTCTTCTGCTCGGCTGATGAATTAGCCTGAGGCAGGCACCAGCCTGCAGGTGAAGGGTCGAAGACTGCCGGCCAGTCGGCATTTGGTGTGGTCCACCATATCGTACCGTTGCTCAAGAATTTTTCCGGATGCCTGATTCCGAATGCGAGTGGATTATCCGGAAGAGTAGTGTGCTCTTCTGCGAATGTAAAACCATTTCCATTAGCATCATAAACGGTAGAAGAGCTCGTTATGGAAACATTACCCGTTCCAATTCTTGGGAAAGGAGTAGGACGGCCGAACTGGTAATACATACCGCGGAGCTTGCTGAAATCACTGTTTTCTTCAGTTGAGATGGGGGCATTGATGCCTGCATACCATTCGGAGATTGAAGTGGAAGAAGCATCGTAGGTAGCGCCGAGATTGCGGTCCATCATTCCGAGGCCGGCAGGGTATTCACCATTGGGGCCGAAGGCGGCTCCTGCGTAACGGTGGGTTTCGCCGTTGTTGACGACAGTTGCTATAGCTTGAGAACCTTCCGCGGGAGCGTCTATTCCATCGAAGTTGTAGTTGGTGAACCAGAGATGCCAACTCCAGAGGATGTCTCCGCTGGTGATGGTACCCTCGTTGGCACTTGCCTTGAGCACGATGAGGGCGGAGCAGTTGGCTGAAGGCTGAGGAAGGTCGGTGAGCTTGACGAAGTAGTTCTTCATCTTGTCGTCAACGACGTTTCCTGCGGTCATAAGGTCGGAAGCGGATGCTCCTTTAACGCTGAATGCAGATGCACCGGCTGTCTGCCAGAGAGTCTCGACCGTGTAGTTGCCGTTCTCGACGAGGGTCTGGAAGTCCGTCACGTAATTGCCTGAGGCTGGGGTCTCGTTCGCCTGCACATACTGCCAACCAGTGCGAGGCTGGGTGAGGCGGAGTACAAGGGTCTTGCCGTCATATCGGTTGTCGGCAATCTTGTCCGGCTGAAGCATATAGCAGTTGGCATCGGGAAGGACGGTTACATCGCCCGGGTTTGTCGGGGTCACGTCGACCACGTTGAAGGTGTAACGGATGTCGATGTTGGTGCGCTCGGCCTCGTTGCCGATGCCATAGACATTGGTGGTCACGTTGTACTGTGCGCCGCCGCGGACGTTGAAGTCACCGGTGTTGTTGCCGCCCAGGTTGATGCGGTAGGAAGCCACTCCTTCCTTGCCCTCTGCCGTCGCATAGATGAGGTCGAAAGTGATGTAGGTGATTCCTGCCATATAGTTAGCTTCTGCGGACTTGGCGGGGTCGCCGGTCTTGGCCTTTTTCAAACTGTATGTATCTATGCCGGAGAAGGAGCCGCGACAGTTCTCATTGACGTAGAACTTGAAGGTGGTAGCGGTAGCGTCAGCCGTCTGGATAAACTCTGCGGCCTCGTCGAAGTCTACGAAATCTGCTGCTGCGTATGCCGGGTATGCGCTGGCGCCGTCAGCACTGCCGTCGGGCCATACGCCGTTCGCCTGGTTCACAGGGAGGGCCGGTCGGATCTGCCTGCTCGGAAGGGTAAGTGCCAGAGGCACATTGTGGAGCTGCACGTTGCTGACTGTCGGCATACCGCTGAGTGTTCCTTCGGAAGACGGAAGTGCGAAGTTGCTTGTGCTGATGGTGAAGTTGATGTAAGCCATTGCCCTTGTCATTGTGACGCTGATGCTGTTGGTCACGCCGTCGGTGAGACCCTGGGTCCAGGTGCCGTACATAGGGATGAACTCAGCGTTGGTAATGGCGTCGGCATCGGCGAACTTGTAACTCTGGGCGAGGAACTGGTCATAGGTGGTGCTGGTCGGTGTAAAAGTCGCATCGCTGAGCATTCCGTAGACCTTCATATCGGCAAGGAAGACGATGATGTTCTCGTTGCCTGGCACGACTTTTCCCGCCTCGTCAAGTACAGTCACGGGCTGGCTGATGAACTCGGTAACGTTGAGAGAGCCACCGGTGAACGCCCGGTCCTCGAGGATGAACTGGTTCTTGAGTACACCGTTCTGGAACTGGAACACGGCCAGGTCCTTGATTGTCGATGCATTTATTGCCTTGGTTGAGACGGGGGTGAAGTCCTCTTCGCTGAGGTTGAGCTTGACGCTGAAGCCGTCGTTGCTGCCAGCTGCCGGAGCGAAGGCCTCCTTGGCGCAGGATGCCGCTGCCGCGATTACTGCCAGGCCCGTCAGGGCACCGGCGATGATTCTTACGAATGTCCTTTTCATTTCGTTATTGTTTTTGTTTGATTGATTCTGTTAGTATTCTCCTTCTTCGGTGCTCCAGGTCACTCCGCTCCAGCCGCTTACGCTGCCGATGGAGAAATAGAGCGGGTCGGAGTCGTAGGCTCCGTCAACTGTGGTGTAGGTGACGGTGCTCCAGCTTCCCACATATACGTTCTGGAAGGTCTCAAATGTGCCGTAGCCGCCCTCTTCGGTGCTGTAAGAGACGGCATCCCAAGGTACGACGCTCAGGTAAAGGTCGATCTGTCCCGCTGTCGCACCGGTGTCCCGGAACTCGAGGCTGAAGGTGTACTTGTAACCTCCCTTGAGTTCAGGAAGGCTGACCTTGTTGGCCCTGAGCTCGGCACCGTTGCCGTTCAGGCTGAGGTTGAAGGTGATGTCGTACTCGTTGTTGACTCCGGCCTTCTTGAGAGGGCAAGGAAGGATGTAGCCCATATCGGAGGTGTAGGACTCGGTGGCAGCGGCAAGGGCCGCCGTCGTTGCGGTCTTGGGATACATCTCGAAGAGGGTGTTGTACGAGCCGGGAATCACGCTATATGCGAGTTCCTTGTCCCCGGTCGGAATGTTGATGTTCGCGCTTGCGGGGAGGCAGTAGTTGAACTTCACGCTGGTGAGGCCTGCAATGACCTTGTCGTCGGCCTTAAGATTTGTGAACATCTGCTCGTCGAGCTTCAACTGTGTCAGGATGGCGGTATTGAGATGTGGCAGGTTGCCGAAATTGACCGTCTCCACCTGTGCGTCACCTGCCACGTCCACAGTCTGCTTGCCGGCAAGGACGCTCCAGCCGTTGCGGAACGAGGAGATATAATCGCCCTGCAGGGAGCCGAAGATGGCCCTTGGGCTGCCGTCGCCGTTGATCAGCTCGCGCTTCGGGGAGTTGTTCAGGATGGCGAGGATATCATAGCTCCTGTCCTGAGGGAGGGATAGTTTGTCGGCAGGCTGGCCGTCCACTCCGGTGACGATGATCGCCGTGCCGTTGGCCTCGATCTTTCCCTTGACGGTGTAGATTTTCTCCGGAGAATCGAAGGCGTTGCCGCTCTGGTATCCTCTCTGATACACGAGCAGCTCCACCTGTACTTCCTCAGCGAATTCGGCCAGACCGCCCTTGGTCGCCGCTGTCCCGCAGTCGAAGCGCAGTTCGCACATTCCAGCACCTGCAGACACTACTTCGGTCCCCACCGGCTGCATCTTGTTGCACCCGCAAAGTCCCATCACTAAAAGCGCAGGGCACAGAAATGCTGAAAAATAGATTCTTGCTTTCTTCATTAGATTGTTTTTAGATAGTGAATTAGTTGATCGGGTAAGTTCCGCCGTCGTTATAGCCGCCATTCCCAGAACCGAATCCAGGCGACGTCTGCAGGATGGCATTCTGAGAACTGATGTTCACCAGAATGATTTCCGGGGAGACATAATTTGATTTGTTTTCGTTTTCTTCCTTTGCCATGTCTGTGAATATTAAATTGTTTGTCTTTTACGTTTATTGCGGAGTTAGTTCGTCTGAAGTCTGCTTCAAGGCGAAGCGGCCTTCGAGGATGTCGATGTGTCGGCGGGCGGCCTCAGGATAGTAACGCATCATAAATTCACGGCAGGCGGAATAGG
>JAZLIS010000143.1:0-3663 GCA_045617505.1 Bacteroidales bacterium
GATACTGAAATTGGCCTTGTCGCGAAGTATCTGCTTCGCTGCCCAGTCAAATCTTATGTATCTGTTTTCCATATTGATAATGAGCGCGACTTGACGCACCTGAAAACAAACTTACATATTTTGTTCCATTATTCCAATTCCTGAATGATACTTTTATCCTTTCGGCATAGGGGACAACTTTCTTAAACTTGAGTTGGCAAATATCTTCGACTATCTCGAAATCCCTCTTCTCTGTGATTGTTCTGTACGGAAAGGACGAGTAGTTTGAGGAAAAAACACTACATTTGTGAAAATGTTGATACTATGCCAGAGGTAAGTTGCTTTTATGGTATTGCCATTTATATGTATATGAGTGAGCATAATCCTCCCCATTTCCATGTGAAATATCAGGAGTATGAAGCTATTGTCACCATTGATGGGGGAGTGATTACCGGCTCTCTTCCGAGACGAGCGTTGAATCTCGTTTATGAGTGGCTGGATTTGCATAAGGCTGAATTGATGGAAAACTGGATTCGTATGGAAAAGAAAGAGGCGATTGTGAAAATAGATCCTTTAAAATAGCAGTATGATTCTGAAAATCACAAATGCTGCATATGTCAGGGACTATATTCTTGCTTTAACCTTCAGTAACGGGGAGGTTAGGAATTTTGATTTTGCCACGGTCTTCAATGAGGGAATATGCACAAAACTCAAAAATATGTCATATTTCAAGAAGTTCAAACTGGACGCTTTTTCCGTTGATTGGAACAATGAAATCGGATTCGCCCCGGAATTTCTGTATGAAAATGCAATGACATTATAGACTCGATTTTACCGCGAATGGCTGGCGAAAGCCCGATTTCAATCCCGCTGTGCGGAGAAGCGGCCCCGCGGCGGAGGCTTAATGCGGCAAAGTCCGGCATTTACAACAACAGGCCCCGGAGAAACCTCCGGAGCCTGCGTTTTCTTGGGGGGGCAGCCTGCCGCTATTTGGCGACGCCCTTCATTATCACTTCAATGTTGTTGTTCTGCTTTACGATGGAGTCGAACACTTTCCGGACATCCTCTTTGGTGATGGAGTTCAGAATCTGTTCGAAATCCGTATCCATATCTACGCCGCTGTCAAGCAAGGTTGTCAATGTTTCAGACCAATGGCTGTTCTCGGTGACGCTTTCCTTCCAGTTCTTCAGGAAGAATTCCTTTGCCTTTGAAAGATGCTCGTCAGAGGGACCTTCCGCCGCGAACTTGGCGACTATCTCGCGAATTCGTCCGTTGAGATATTCATATTTTGCGGGGTCGGTCTGGTAGGCAATCTGATAATAACCCTCTTTTTCAGGGAAGCCGACCAATTCACCATATGCGCCGATACCGTAGGTGCCGCCTTCCTTCTCCCTGATTTCCTCGAGAAGGACAGTTGACAGGGAATTGAGGGCAATGTCGTATGATAAAGAGTTCTTGAGGTTGTACTCAGCATCGGAGTTCACGAAGAAGCAGGTGGTGACCATAGGTATTTCCATCGGCTTCTCGAACAGGACAGACTTGTTCCCCTTGGCGAAGTTGAAGATATCCGGGTTGGCTTTCTCTTTTTTCGCATTTGTGGCCGGGAGAGATGCGATATAGTTCTCAAGGAAAGGAATCAGAGTCGCCTCATCGACATAACCCGTTACCACGAAGGTGAAGTCGGCGGCATTGGCAAAACGCTCGCGGGCTATTGTCAGGCCGCGTTGGTAGTCAATCTGTTCCATCTCCTGAAGATCAATGGGCTTCACTCTTGCAGGGCGGTCATAAATCGTATTGGAAAGAGTGTCCTGGAATGCGGACATAGGCTGGGCCTGGCGGTTTGAGATGGCAGCGCTCTGACGGGTCTTCCAGGAGGCGAAGGCATCCTGATCCTCGCGAAGGGCGGTGAAGTAGAGATATGTCAGCTGGAACATAGTCTCCAGATCCTTGGGAGTGGAATTGGCGGAGATGCCTTCCTTGTAGAAGGTGATATGAGGAGAAACTCCTACGTTCTTTCCGGAAAGGGCTTTGGTAAGTTCAGTGCTGTTGAAGTTGCCCACTCCTCCTATTGTCATCAGACCTGACAGAGCCTTGAGGACAGGTGCTTCCTGCTCTGAATATAGTGACGAACCTCCATAGCTGAAGGCGTACATCAGAATCTGGTCCTTGTTGAAATCGGTCTGCCTGAAATAGACGGTTGCACCGTTTGAGAGGGTATATTTCTCATATCCGAATGCAGCCTTGCCGTCTTTCTTTACTGTTCCAGCCTTGGGCATTTCGGAAATCAGAGGCTCGTTCGAAACGGCATCCACGTAAGGTTCGATGTCTTCGGCAGCGACAGAGGCCAGCATATCCTTGACCTGCTGTGCATCGGGCCATACGACTCCTTCCTTTTCAGGGAGCATGCAGGCTACGACGATGTTGCCCTGTCCGACGAAAGTGGAAACAATCTGGTTGATAACCTCCACAGGAATCATAGGACCTACCTGCTGCACAAGAGCGTACATATTCTCAATGCCGGCTATTGGTTCGTTGTCGATGAAGTGGCGTACATATTCGCTGCAGAACTCTGCGCTCTTCTTCTTTTCGCGTGCATTGTACTGGGATTCATAGTAGGAGAGAATCTCGGCTTTCGCACGCTCATATTCGCTTGCAGTGAAGCCGCCGCGGACCGCGCGGAGCATCTCCCGGTAGAGAGTGGTCAGACCTTTCTCGAAATTTCCGTCAGAGAAAGCAACGGAACCTGTCCACGCCTTCTTTGTCTTTGACAGGAAAAAATCTTCATCTCCGATGCTGGCCTGAATGAACGGAGGTTCCGGACTCTGAAGAATTTCGGAGATACGGCTGTTCATCATAATGAGAGAGGCAAACTTGGCGTATGTATAGACCAGATAGTTGAGGTCGCCTTTCATCTGGTCGGGATAAGCATCGTGCTTGCAGAAGATCAGTGCGGATGCGACGGACTGCTCCTTGTCAGTCGCGATGCTTACGATAGGTTCGGCATTGTCCTCAATCTGGACATAATATCTCTCGGCGGGATTCTCCGGTTTTGCGATGGCTCCGAAAATCTCCTTGATTTTCGCCTCGACTGCATCCACGTCGATGTCTCCGACAACGACGATGCCCTGCTGGTCGGGACGGTACCATTTTTCATAATAGTCGCGCAGAGCCTTGTAGGGGAAGTTATCGACCACTGACATAAGGCCAATCGGCATCCTCTGACCATATTTGTTGTTCGGATAGACCTCGGGAAGAATCTTCTCGTACATACGGAGCATTGCGGAATTCATACGGGTTCTCCATTCCTCGTGGATGACACCCCTTTCGTGGTCGATGTCATCGTCCTCAAGCAGAAGACCGTCAGCCCAGTCGTGAAGAATCCACAGGCAGGAGTCGATTGCAGTGGGAGCGGCGGCAACGGGGACGTTGTCAATGTTATATACGGTCTCGTCGATGGAGGTGTATGCGTTGAGGTTCTGTCCGAACTTCACACCGATGCTCTCGCAGTACTTGATGACACCGTTGCCGGGGAAGTGCTGTGTTCCGTTGAAGCACATATGCTCCAGGAAGTGGGCGAGACCTCTCTGGTTTTCTTCTTCCAGGATAGAGCCGACTTTCTGCGCGATGTAGAAGTTGGCCTGTCCCTTGGGTTCCTCGTGATGGCGGATGTAATAGGTGAGGCCG
>JAZLIS010000144.1:0-5095 GCA_045617505.1 Bacteroidales bacterium
GATACCGAGTTCGCAGAGAGCCTGCCAGGCAAAGTTCAACTGTCCCTTGCCTCCATCTATCACGACCAATTGAGGGAGGTCATCGGGATTCTCTTCCAACATGCGAGAGTACCTGCGGTTGACCACTTCCTTCATCGAAGCGTAGTCGTGTGCCCCTATGACCGTCTTTATCTTGAATTTGCGGTAATCGGATTTGCACGGCACGCCTCCGCGGAACACCACACACGCCGCCACGGGATTCGTTCCCTGGATATTGGAATTGTCGAAGCACTCGATATGCTCCGGGAGTTCCTTCATGCCGAGCGCCTTCCTTATTTCCTCCAGCACCGCGGCACGGAATTCATCCGGATTCGTGTGCTCCCTCTGCTTCAGCGAGTTGAAGCGGAACTCCTTGGCATTCTTGACGCTCAACTCGAGCAAAGCCAGTTTGTCGCCCCGCACCGGTATCCTGAAGTCCACTCCGTCAATCTCCACGTCGGGCAGGAACGGAACCAGGACTTCCTTCCCGAGTTCGCCGAACTTGGACTCGATCTCCGCAATGAATGTGCTGAGGACTGCGGTCTGGTCTTCCTCGATATTCATCTTGAACCCGAGGTTCAGCGACTGGATGATGGCGCCGCCGCGTATCCTGAGGAAGTTTCCGAAGGCTTCGAGCCCGTCGAAAACGAGCGAGAACACGTCCACGTCCCTTTCGCCCGCAGCGGTTATTATGGACTTGGAGTAATGCCTCTGCAAAGCGTCAATCCTCAACTTGTACTGCTGCGCGCGCTCGAAATCAAGCGCATCGGAAGCAGCCTGCATCCTTGCCTTGTAATCCCTGATGATGGCGTTGACCCCACCGCTCAGCAGGCGTACTATTTCGTCTATATAAACGGCATATTCCTCTTGGGAAATGCCTCCGACACAGCAGCCGAGACACCTTCCGAGATGAAGGTCCAGGCAGGGACGCAATTTCCGGCGCATCACGGCATCGGCATCGATGCGTGTCTTGCAGCTGCGTATGGGATAATTGGCATTGAAGAACTCCAGCAGGGCCCTGGCGTGCATCACGGAACTGTATGGGCCGAAATAGCGGGCCCCTTTCTGATCCACCCTCCTGGTAAGGAACACCCGGGGGAACTCATCAGCCGTCACGCAAATCCAGGGATAGGTCTTGGAATCCTTGAGCAGTATGTTATAGCGGGGCTTGTACTGCTTTATGAGGTTGTTCTCAAGCAGAAGCGCATCCGCCTCCGTATCGACCACGGAATACTGCAGGTCAGCTATCTTCGAGACCAGTATCCTCGTCTTGACATTGAGGCGTTCCGGGTCCACGAAATACTGGGCGACACGTTTGTTCAGGTCTTTCGCCTTACCCACATATATCACATTTCCCTCGGAGTTATAGTACCTGTAAACTCCGGGGGAATGCGGTAGAAGTGCTATTTTGTCTCTAACGTCCAAGTGTACTGCCTACAAGGTCGACGAGTTCGCCGGCGGACGGATTTTTCCTCAGGATAGTCCCGTCAGGTCCGAAAAGAATGAGATAGGGTATACCCTCTATACCGTAGAGGTCGGCCGGTTCCATATGCCCGTTATTCATCGTGTTCCAGTTGATACCATAAACGGCGGCCGTGTCAACCGTATTGCGGTAATTCATATTGCGGCTTTCTTCCCATACGGCGACGCTCAGCATGTCGAAATCGTCTCCGTGATACTTGTCATAGGTTTCCTTCAATGCAGGAATCGCCCGTTTGCAGGGGACGCACCATGGAGACCAGAAATCCACAAGGAAATACTTGCCCTTGCCTACATAATCCGAAAGACTAACTTTACGGAACTGAGGTTCTCCGTTTTCGTCGTCACCGATGAAGGAATCCACTGTAAAATCAACGAATTTCTTTCCTACAGCTGTATTCTTGAGGATTTCGATACGCTCGTCAAGCAGCTTGACGAATTCGTTTTCCGCAATTTCCCCCTTGACGGCTCTGGCTGCAGGCTCGAGCCTCTCATAATCGGAGATGTAACGTGCCGCTGACTGAAGGGCGTACAGAGAGACCGTGTCGGACGGATACTTCCTGACTGTCTTGACAGTCAGCGCGATGATCTTGTCCTCGGCTTCCTCCACTGCTTTTGTGTACTCCTCATCTGCCTTTCCGTTGATGAGAAGTGAAGTGTCGAGATCGATCTCATCGACCCTGGTACGGTAGGCTGTCATTATCTCATCGATACTGTTGTCGTAAGCCTCGATCTTCTGTTCTGTCGTGGTATTGTCACACGCGGTAGCCGCAAAAACCAAAGCGGCAAGGGTAATAAAAAACTTCTTCATAATATTCTGATATCAAAAGCCGGTCCCGAAATCCGGAACCGGCTTCAAATATAGTAATTTTCAACTGAAATTACTTCTGGTTGTCGCGACGGGGGCGGCGGTCACCATCACGGCGGGGACGACGGTCACCACGTCCGTTTGAATGACCCTGGTTTGCTGCCTGTGCGTTGGCTGCTGCAAGAGCGGCAGGAGTGAGGTCCTGCTTGCCATAACGCTCACCGTTGCAGATCCAAACCTTGATTCCGAGGCAACCGACCTTGGTGTGAGCCTCTGCGAGAGCGTAGTCGATATCGGCACGGAAAGTATGGAGAGGTGTACGACCTTCCTTGATCATTTCCGAACGGGCCATTTCAGCTCCGCCTACACGGCCGCTGATCTGAACCTTGATACCTTCTGCTCCAACCCTCATGGTGTTGGCAATGGCCATCTTGATGGCGCGGCGATAAGAAACGCGGCCTTCAATCTGACGGGCAATGCTGTCTGCCACGATATGAGCGTCAACCTCGGGGCGCTTAACCTCGTAGATATTGATCTGAACATCCTTGCTGGTGACTTTCTTAAGTTCTTCCTTAAGTTTGTCAACCTCTGTGCCACCCTTTCCGATGATGAAACCGGGACGGGCCGCATAGATTGTAACGGTGATTATCTTGAGAGTCCTCTCGATGACGATCCTGCTGAGGCTGGCCTTTGCAAGACGGTTGCCGAGATATTTGCGAATCTCGTAATCCTCGGAGATTCTCTCCGCTACATTACCACCACACCAGTTAGAGTCCCAACCACGGGTGATACCGATTCTGTTGCTGATAGGATTTGTTTTCTGTCCCATATTATTTGTTCTCCACTGGTTTTACATCAAGGATAACCGTAACGTGGTTTGAACGCTTGCGGATGCGGCCGGCTCTACCCTGAGGGCAGGGACGGATGCGCTTCAGCGTGCGGCCTTCGTCAACCATGATGGTCTTGACGAAAACGTTACCATTGTCCAGTTCTTTTGCTTTGTCGGGATTTTTTGCTTCCCAGTTCGCCACGGCGCTGCGAAGAAGTTTCTCCAGACGGATAGAAGCCTCTCTCTTTGAGAATTTCAAAAGATCGAGTGCGCGGTTAACCTCAACTCCACGGACTGTGTCCGCTACAAGACGCATCTTGCGGGGAGAAGTAGGCACGTCATTCAGCTTTGCAACAGCTGTAACCTTCTTGGCCTCCTTGAGGCGCTCAGCCATAAGTCTTTTACGCTTTCCCATAATGATTACTACTTATTGTTACCTGAATGTCCTCTGAAGTTTCTTGTAGGGGCGAATTCGCCGAGTTTGTGACCTACCATCTGCTCAGTAACGTAAACAGGGATAAACTTGTTTCCGTTATGAACTGCGATAGTGTGGCCGATGAAGTCGGGAGAGATCATACTGGCGCGTGACCAGGTCTTGACCACTTCCTTTTTCTTGCTACCATCATTCATAGCAAGAACTCTTTTCTCCAGGGCTTCCTGGATATACGGACCTTTTCTTAATGATCGACTCATAATCTCTAAAGTTTAATTCCTGTTATTTCTTTCTTCTTTCAATAATGAACTTGTTTGAAGAGGCCTTAGGATTACGTGTCTTGTAGCCCTTAGCAGGCAGACCCTTGCGTGAACGAGGGTGTCCACCGGAAGCACGACCTTCACCACCACCCATAGGGTGATCTACAGGGTTCATAACGACACCTCTGTTGTGAGGACGCTTGCCGAGCCATCTCTTGCGGCCGGCCTTTCCGTGGCTCTCCAAATTGTGATCGGCATTTGAAACCTCGCCGACTGTAGCGCGGCAGGAAACAAGGACCATACGGGTCTCACCGGAAGGGAGACGGAGAACGGCGTGGTTTCCTTCACGTGCTGCGAGCTGTGCGAACGTTCCGGCTGAACGTGCCATAGCGGCACCCTGACCGGGACGGAGCTCGATGTTGTGTACGAGTGTGCCGACAGGAATCTCACTCAGAGGAAGAGTATTTCCGACCTCGGGAGCGACACCGCTTCCGGATGCGATAACCTGTCCTACCTGAATGCCCTTGGGAGCGATGATGTATCTCTTCTCACCGTCCTCATACTGTACGAGGCAGATGCGTGCGCTGCGGTTGGGGTCGTACTCGATGGTGAGGACCTTTGCCGTGCACTCGTCCTTGTCGCGACGGAAGTCGATGATACGGTACATCTTCTTGTGTCCACCGCCGAGGTAACGTACGGTCATCTGACCGGTATTGTTACGTCCGCCGGTGCTCTTGAGAGGTTCCAGCAATGATTTCTGGGGCTTGTTGGTGGTGATCTCCTCAAATGTGCTGATCACCTTGTTCCTTTGACCGGGAGTTACCGGTTTGAATTTTCTTACTGCCATTGTCTGTCCCTCCCTTAGATATTAGCATAGAAATCTATCTTCTCGTCACCTGCAAGTGTGATGTAGGCTTTCTTGAAGTGATTCATACGTCCACGGAGAAGACCTGCCTTTGTATAGCGGGATTTTCTCTTTCCGTGATAATTGACTGTATTGACGTCTGCAACTGAGACATTGTACATCTTCTCAACTGCATCCTTGATCTGAAGTTTGTTGGCCTTAGCGTCTACGATAAAGCCGTAACGGTTCAACTTTTCGCCCTGAGCCGTCAACTTCTCTGTTACGATTGGCTTAATTATGATTCCCATTTTCGCAAGTTTCTGTTTATCGCTGATTTCTTTCTGCGAGAATGTCCTGTACGCCGTCAACAAGAACGAGTGAATTTGCATTCATTATCGCGTAGGTGTTGATTTCGTCAACAGTG